>JAZSQX010000092.1:0-7115 GCA_045538235.1 Eubacteriales bacterium | reverse complement strand
CTTCACCCCGAAGGGGCAGACGCCACCCACCGCATGACCGATCAACTCCTCCACCACCTCAAAGGGGTTCATCTTCGCCTTCGTATGAAATTCCGCCTTGTACTTGCTGTTGTCCACCTTGGAATCTCCGGAAACCACGATCACAATGGGCTTCTCCCCCACGAGGAAGGACAGGGTTTTGGCAATGTCCCGCTCCGCACAGTGGATCGCTTCCGCGGCTTTCTCCACGGTGGCGGAGGACACGTCAAACTCCATGATTTTTTCCTCGTATCCGTATTTTTTGAGATATTCTCTCGCTCTATCGATCGACATAATGGTTTCTGCCTTTCTTTATGCAAAAATTTTTTCTCTACTTGTTGTCTGTTCTTTCAGTCCCCGGTTGGCTCTTTCCGAATCTCTGTCTGGATCTCTTCCCCATCGCCAAATCCAAAAAACACACCGTTTACCGTCACAAGGGTGGAAGACTGTCCTTCGGTAATCGTTTGAAACAGTTCTTCTCCCACACGATATTCCTTTGTTTTGCCGTCATCGGTCAAAAACGATACAAAGTAACCCGTCTCATACTGCGGCGTCTGAAAGCCTCCTGTCCATTCACCGTCAATACGCTTGGAAAGAACCACGGCATCCACCGCTTCCACATTTTCCTTCTCATCCGAATGGTGATCGGTTTCCGTGAATGACTTCTTTGCCGAAAAAAAGGCTTTCTTGATCGATGTTATCACCATAACCGCAATGCCCACAATACTCCCGAAAAGGATCACTCCAAACATCCAAAAATCGAGATCTTCCAAAAAGTTCATATGTCTGCCTCCATTCTATTGCCTCAGTATAACATAATTCCATCCGTTTTTCAAGCATTTTTGAAGCATCTGAACGATTCTTTTCTCATGCCTCCGAATGCTCCACCCTCGCTCATGTGCCTTACCGTTATTTATGTGAACTCTAACAATTTTCTGCAAATTTTTTCGAGAATAATTGAAAATATGTGTTGAAACCAGGAGGAAAACGTGATATAATAACAGAAACCCTGCAACTTCTTTGGAGGTATCGATGAAAAAACTGTTAAACTGGCTCTGCGATGTGAATTCTGAGAGTGTTTCCACCTATGGGAACCTGGTTCTGATTCTGACGCTTTTTTCCGCAGCGGCCGCACTCCTGTACGTATGCTTGACGACCCGTAAAGTTTTACGTTTTCCCGTGGGAACCACTCTGATGCAGAGCATTTCCCAGTCCATCCGTGAAGGTGCCAACGCCTATCTGAAACGGCAGTACCGCGTGATCATTGTTTTCTTTGCGATCCTGTTTGTGATCCTGCTCCTGCTCTCCTTCATCGACTTTGTAAATCCCTTCGTTCCCTTTGCTTTCCTCTCCGGCGGCTTCTTCTCGGGGCTGTCCGGTTTTATCGGCATGAAAATTGCCACCGCCGCCAATGCCAGAACCGCCCATGCCTGCGGCGAACAGCTCAACCGCGGTCTCCGGGTGGCGTTCTCCGCCGGATCCGTCATGGGTCTCACCGTGGTGGGGCTGGGTCTGTTCGACATCACCTGCTGGTACGTGATTCTGAAGTGGGGCTTCCGCCTT
The DNA here is from genome assembly GCA_045538235.1 of Eubacteriales bacterium. Lineage (GTDB taxonomy): Bacteria > Bacillota > Clostridia > Oscillospirales > CAG-272 > UMGS1696. The sequence goes on along the minus strand of JAZSQX010000092.1, from coordinate 5,534 downwards.
TCTGTATCGGAAATCACCGGTGCCATGATCACCTTCGGTTTGGGTGCCTCCTCCATGGCTCTGTTCGCCCGTATCGGCGGCGGTATCTTTACCAAGGCCGCTGACGTAGGCGCTGACCTGGTGGGTAAGGTAGAAGCGGGCATTCCCGAAGACGACCCCCGCAATCCCGCCTGCATCGCGGACAATGTGGGCGACAACGTAGGCGACGTCGCCGGCATGGGGGCAGACCTGTACGAATCCTACGTCAGCTCCATCCTCTCCGCCTCCGCTTTGGGTGTTGCCGCATTCGGTGCCATCCCCGGATTGGGAACAGGCGCTTCGCTGACTCCCTTCCTGCTGGCTGCCTGCGGTGTTATTGCTTCCATCCTCGGCACCTTCCTCGTCCGCACAAAGGAAGACACCAACCAGAAATCCCTCCTCGCTTCTCTCCGCCGCGGTACCAACTGCGCCGCCATCATCACAGCTGCCGTTGCTTACCCCATCGTGCGACTCCTTCTGGGCGGAGAATTCTTCGGATTCTACATAGCCATTCTGCTGGGACTTCTGTCCGGCGTACTCATCGGTCTCTGCACCGAATACTTCACCTCCGACACCTACCGTCCCACCCAGAAGCTGGCTTCCACCGCGGAAACCAGCTGTGCAACGGAAATCATCGACGGTCTCGGCGTGGGTATGCTCTCCACCAGCCTGCCCGTCGTGATCGTCGTGATCTGCCTCATCGGCTCCTTCTTCCTTGGCGGTCGTGCCGTCACGGTGGATGGTGCGGAACTGGCATTCTCCTCCGCACGGGGACTTTACGGCATCGCGCTGGCGGCTGTCGGGATGCTCTCCACCCTCGGCATCACGCTGGCAACCGACGCTTACGGTCCCGTAGCGGACAACGCCGGCGGTATCGCACAGATGTCCGGTCTGGACGAAGTGGTTCGTACCCGCACCGATGCACTGGACTCCCTCGGTAACACCACCGCCGCAACAGGCAAGGGATTTGCCATCGGCTCTGCTGCTCTGACCGCCATGGCGCTGATTGCCTCCTATGTGGACAAGATTCAGTCTCTCGATCCCGAATGGGTTCCCGATTTGAGCATCATGAACCCCACCGTTCTGGCAGGGCTTCTTCTGGGCGCTTGTCTCCCCTTCGTATTCTCCGCTCTCACCATGCAGGCAGTAGGCCGTGCGGCACAGAGCATCGTGGTAGAAGTTCGCCGTCAGTTCCGTGAAAAGCTGGGCATCATGAATGGCACCGAAAAGCCCGACTATGCCTCCTGTGTGGACCTCTGTACCCGCGCTTCTCTGAAGGAAATGGTGCTTCCCGCCGTCCTCACCGTCGTGGCTCCCGTGGTGATCGGTCTGATCCTCGGCGTGAACGGTGTGGTTGGGATGCTGGCAGGGGCAACGTCAACGGGCTTCCTCCTCGCCATCTTCATGTCCAACTCCGGCGGCGCCTGGGACAACGCCAAGAAGTACATTGAAAGCGATCACTTCGGCGGCAAGGGCAGCGAAGCACACAAGGCAGCGGTGGTAGGCGACACCATCGGCGACCCCTTCAAGGATACCGCCGGTCCCGCCATCAACATTCTGATCAAGCTGCTCTCCATCGTTTCCATCGCCTTTGCTTCCCTGGTTCTCACCTTCAGCATTCTCTAAAACAACATGGACTGCCCTATGAGGAATCTTCTCGTACGGCAGTCCTTTTTGCGGTAAAATCCCCTCACAACCTTGTTTTACCGTGGATTCTATGATATAATGACAAAAACAATGGTAAAACCGATCCGGAGGTTCCGATGGCTTCTCTCAAACAACTGACACTCCTGCATTCCAACGATATGCACGGGGATTTTCTCGCCCAAACCGTGGATGATCGTCTCCTCGGGGGCGTTTCCATGCTGTCCGGGTACCTGAGCATGGTGCGCCAGCAAGAACCGAACGTCCTTTACGCCATCTCGGGGGATATGTTCCAGGGTTCCCTCATCGACAGCGAGTTCAAGGGGCTCTCCACCATTGAAATCATCAATATGCTGGCGCCCGATGTGGTGACTCTGGGCAATCACGAGGTGGACTACGGCATTGCGCACCTGTTGTTTGTGGAAAAATGCGCCCGCTTCCCCCTCATCAACGCCAATCTGTATTTGAAGCACAACCACGTCCGCCTGTTTGAGCCCTGCTACATCCGGGAAATCGACGGCATGAAAATTCGGTTCATCGGGGTTCTCACCGAAGACGTCCTCGCCATGGCACAGCGGGAGCACCTCATCGGCGCCTTCGTGGACGTTCGAAATCCCGTAGCAGAAATCGGCAAAATCTGCAACCGCTACCATTCGGAAGATGTGGATCTGACGGTGCTCCTGACCCACGTGGGCTTTGAGGAGGACAAAAAGCTGGCGGCAAGGCTGGATCCTGCCTGGGGTGTGGATCTCATCATCGGCGGACACAGCCACACCCTCTTGAAGGAGCCCGCCGTGGTCAACGGGATCCCCATCGTACAAGCCGCCTCCGGCACCGATCAGATCGGGCGGTTCGATCTCACCATCGACACCGACTGCAACTGTCTCGCGGATTTCCAGTGGCATCTCATCCCCATCACGGACGAGCACTGCCCCCGCGATCACGATTTAGAAGAGATCATTCTGAAATTCAAGCAGGTGACGGACGAGAAATACAACCGCTATCTGACCCGTCTGGATCGGGCGATCTCCCACCCCGCACGCAACCGGGAAACGGGAATCGGACGGCTCTTCAGCGACATTCTCCGGGACTGTCTCGGGCTGGATCTCATGCTTCTGGCATCGGGCAGCATCCGGGGCGATCGGCTGGGTCCCATTGTGGAATATCGGCATCTGGCAGAGTTACTCCCCTTCCAGGACGAAATTTACACTTTTACCTTGGACGGCAGTCAACTGAAGCGCGCCATTCGCCACCTCTTCCGCCCGGAGGTATTCGACGGCATCCACACGGAGTTCTATCAGTTCTCCTCCGGCATCACCGTCACCGTCTCCCCTGCCGAGCGGTGCGTCACCTCCCTCCTCTGGCACGGGGCGGAAATCGACGACAGCGCCCTCTTCAAGATCGGGATGCAGACCTACCATTTCAACAACGCGCCGAAATTTCTCGGGCTCTCCAAGGAGGAGCTATCCCTCCACAGTACCCCAAAAATTCTCGCCACCGACGTCACCGGTATCATCGACGAATATCTCAGCCGCCAGGAACGGGTGAAATGTCCCACCGACCGCCGCTGGATCACGCTGTAAATCATTTTGGAAAGAAGGAATTTCATCATAAAACTGCAATTCCATGACAACGGCTGGACAACGGACGAATTCGCCTACGCCTATTCCTACCGTTTCAATCAGACTCCCGTTTTCACCCCCTGCGGCGACCACGTGAAAAACCGGGCTGACACGGATGCCACCTACGGCTTCGAAAATATCTCCCTCCTCAGCCGTCGTCTCCTTCCTCCGGGAACCACCGTCACTCCCCGCTGTTCCTTTGACGGAGATGGCGCCCCGCTGATCGTACTGGCAAAAGCCCTCGATGACGTAAATGGCGTTCTCCGCTACGGGGATTACGTGGAAATCGTGCTGTACAAAAACGGCGTGAACGTGTGGAAGATGAAGCGCGAGGACGGAAAAGTCACCTGGATCAAGCGGCTGGTGGGTGTGGCACATACCGACCTCTTCGCCTACCTCCGCAATCGTGGCGACGATCCCCTCACCTACCTGAATCGGATGGCAGAGGAAAACATCTTCTGGGAGATGAACGTGTCCTACGACCCCATCCACAAATTCCGCGTGCACCCGTACATGGTGGAGTTCTTCCAGAACAAAGAACAGCAGGACATCGTCCGGGAATCCGGCGTGAAGGTCAGCGTGGGCTTTGACGGGCATTAGGTACAGTTTTATCAACCCGAGCGGGTGTGTAACTATTGCCGCAAGCTGGAAGAGCGAAAGATCCCCCAGCCATTCGACCGCACTGAATTCTGATGCGAGAAAATTAAAAAGCAAGCAGTTTTTCTTACCACTTGCCTTTGGCGTGATGATTGAAGTTTACAGTGATGGTATCCGAGCGGGGTCTGCTGATTTTACTTTTTGAAACACTTTTCAGACGTTATCTTGAAGAAGAATATTTGAAGAATGATTCTTTGGTTATTATAACCGATAACAAAGAACAACTGTTGCACGAATTTCCTGACGGAGTAGCAAAATGGAAATTCGTCGATGGATCTCCTTGTGGCGAAACTGAAATAGGGGTGTATTCTATCGAAGAATACAAAGGCTTGGAATCCAATATGGTAATCTACATACATGATACTCGATGCATTACGGTCGAGGCTTTGCAAGCTGCTTTAAAGAAGTGCAGATTTTTCGATAGTTACGGAAAAAAGAATGCTCTTCAAAAAAAAGGAACTTTTGATTGTAAAGATAATCAGGAGACCTGCGATCTCTTCTATCCGTTTATCGAAAAATGTCTGCTTTATATTAGAGAAACCTGTTTGGAAGAATGGGATAAGGGTGATAGTGACAACGGAATGCTCACTATGAACCGTGGCATACAAGCCGTGGTTCGTGTTATCGATGATGTCGTAAACATGCTTGTTGAGAAAGGAATGATCAATCCGAAGACTCAAGCATTGGACGATATGTTTGGCCTTATTCAATATTATCTCAAGCCTCTCACTGACTATATAAATAACTTGAATGCAGAACAGCGCAAAGATTTGCGTGGTTATTTCGGCGGTGGCGCAGATACTCGTTTCTGGAGAGCATATCAAAAGGCAATTGCTGATATGCGCCCCGACTTTATTCCCGAAGGATTGGAAGAGTTCTGGCAAAATGAGACAAAGGTGTACAACGATGAGACTGTTTCTATGATTCAGGAAATTGTAACCAAGGTTAAACTGTTAATCTCTGAGCGTTTGAACGATTATTTTGGAGAGAGTTGGTTAATTAAAGGCCTCCCCAAAAACATTTATACTCGTGCAAAAGGTGAGGCTGATGAAGCCATGTATATCCATGTAACCAACACAGGAGAAGAAATTGATATTCCAGTTTGGGATTATGTTACACTTCCCGAGTGTAAACAGATCGTCCTTAACGGTAAAAACTGGTCTCTGTTTTTTGAAGACACCTTTGTTCGCCCTGAAGAAGCAAATCTTGTGGGCGGTAAAGATGTAAAAACGGATTGGTTACTCAAGGTCAATTCTATATCCAACAAGCTCTCAAAGGAAAGCTATAGTGTTCCAGTTGATGAGTACACGTATGTGAAAAGCATATATGATTGGTTGATGGGGATTTTGATCTTTTGAAAGGAAACAAAATGACAAAAACATACAACAAACTCGTCCGTGACCGTATTCCCGAAATTATCGAGGCGTCCGGCTCGGAGTGCAAAACAGAGATTCTCTCTGACGAGAAGTATCTCGAAATGATTGACGCAAAGCTCGACGAGGAGCTTGCAGAATATCACAAGGATCAGAACATCGAAGAACTCGCCGACCTGCTCGAGGTTATCCGTGCAGCAACGATTGCTCGCGGGTATAC
>JAZSQX010000295.1:0-7164 GCA_045538235.1 Eubacteriales bacterium | reverse complement strand
TGGAAGCGGAAGCGGACACCAACACCGATCCCGCCGAGGCAAAGGAATTCGTGGAGCGCACCGGCGTTTCCTCCCTTGCCATCGCCATCGGTACCGCTCACGGCTTCTACGCCAAAACCCCCGTTCTCGATAAAAAGCGGGTTTCCGAAATCCGCGAGGTGGTGTCCATTCCCCTGGTACTCCACGGTGCCTCCGGACTCACCGACGAAGACGTACGGGAATGCGTCAGCCGCGGCATCTGCAAGGTGAACTTTGCAACGGAGCTGCGGGTTGCTTACTCGGATGCTGTGAAGAAGATGCTGGCGGAAAAGCCCGACACCTTTGACCCGAAAAAATACGGTACTGCTGCTATGGAAGCGGTGAAGAAGTTAGTCGCCGATCGGATGACGGTCTGCGGCTGTGCTGGAAAAGCGTAAGGGACTGCCCCGATGAAACACATCCTTCTGGGGATCGACATCGGCACCAGCGCGGTAAAAGTTGCCGCATTCGATTGCGGAGGTACCGTTCTGGCATCCGCCTCTGCGGGGTATCCCATTTTCTATCCCCACGACGGCTGGGCGGAGCAGAATCCCGAATCCTGGTGGCGGAGTACCTGTCAGGCGCTCCGGACTCTCTGGGAAAACGCCCCTTTTGCCCCCGAAGACGTTGCCGCCGTGGGCATTGCAGGACAAAGTTGGTCGGCGGTAGCGGTAGATGCGGCGGGAAATGTCCTCTGCCCCACCCCTATCTGGATGGACACCCGATGTGCGGCTCTCTGTGACGAACTCCGGCGCACGGTTGGGGACGAACGGATTTTCGCCGTGGCAAAAAATCCCCTGTCCCCCTCCTACACCACCGCCAAAATCCTCGAATACCGTCGGCGGGATCCCATCCTGTTTGAAAAAATACATAAAATCCTCGGTTCGAATGGATACATCGGCTTCCGGCTGACGGGAGCAATGACCCACGATCTGTCCCAGGGCTACGGGCTCCATTGCTTTGACATGGCGCGGGGCACGTGGGACGAGGGACTTGCGGAGGAGTTTGGAATTCCCACCAATCTGCTGCCGGAGCTGGTTCCCTGTCACGCCATCATCGGCACGGTGACGGAAGAAGCCTCGGCACAGTGCGGTCTTTCGGTTGGAACGCCCGTTGCTGCCGGAGGACTGGACGCCGCCTGCGGAACCTTGGGTGTTGGCGTGATTCATCCCGGCGAGACCCAGGAACAGGGCGGTCAAGCGGGAGGCATGAGCATCTGCACCGACGCGCCCACGGGAGACCCCACTCTCATCCTCAGCCGACACGTCATTCCCGATCGGTTTCTCCTCCAGGGAGGCACCACGGGGGGAAGCGGTGTCATGCGCTGGCTGGAACGGGAGTTTGGCGATCCCCAGCGGGCGAAAGCAAAAAAAGCGGGGAAATCCACCGCACAACTATTAGACGAACTGGCGGAAGCTGTCCCTCCCGGAAGTGAAGGGGTGGTGTTTCTGCCCTATATGTCCGGGGAGCGCTCCCCCATCTGGGATCCCAATGCCAAAGGGGTGTTCTACGGGCTGGATTTCCGGAAAACCAAAGGACACATGATCCGCGGAGCTCTGGAAGGGGTCGCCTTCTCTCTCCGGCACAATTTGGAAACAGCGTACGCGGCAGGTGCCACGGTGCGGGAACTCCGTGCTATGGGCGGTGCCGCCAACTCCCGTCTCTGGACTCAGATCAAGGCGGACGTGACGGGGCTTCCCATTATGGTGCCTGCCTCGGACGAAGCCACCACTCTGGGCGCTGCCATTCTCGGCGGTGTGGGTGTGGGAGTTTACCGGGATTTTGACGAAGCCGTCTCCCTCACGGTGAAAACCCGCCGTGTCCACGAGCCGGATCCCGCTAACCGCGCAGTTTATGACGAAAACTACGGCGTGTATCGCGCCATTTATGAAAATTTGAAAGAAATCATGCAATCGGGAGGAACACGATGATGAAAGCAGCAGTTGTCTGTGCCAACGAAGACGTTCGGTACATGGAAATCGAAGAACCCGCCGTTTCGGCTGGGATGGTAAAAGTGAAAGTCAAGGCATCCGGGATCTGCGGATCGGATATTCCGAGAGTCCTTCACAACGGGGTGCACTTCTACCCCATCGTTCTGGGACACGAATTCTCCGGAGACGTGGTGGAAATCGGCGAGGGTGTCACCAAGGTGAAGGTAGGAGACCGGGTATCCGGTGCGCCCCTTCTTCCCTGTCTGAAATGCGCCGACTGCCAGAAGGGAAACTACGCTCTCTGCAAACATTACAGCTTTATCGGCTCCCGTCAGCAGGGAAGCAACGCGGACTACGTGGTAATCCCCGAGCAGAACGCGGTTCCCTTTGATTCCTCCGTCTCCTATGAGCAGGGTGCCTTGTTCGAACCCTCCACCGTTGCTCTCCACGGTCTGCTCCAGAACGACTACCGGGGCGGCGAATACGTGGCAATCCTCGGCGGCGGCACCATCGGACTCTTCACCATGCAGTGGGCGAAGATTTTCGGCTCCCGAAAGGTGGTCGTATTCGACATCAGCGACGAGCGGCTGGCTCTGGCGAAAAAACTGGGCGCGGACGAAGTGGTGAACACCACGAAAGAGGATTACATGGCAGAAGCCAAGGCGATCACGGGCGGCGCAGGCTACGGCTTCGTCTTCGAGACGGCTGGGCAGGTTCCCACCATGCACATGGCATTTGAGCTGGCAGGAAGCAAGGCAAACGTCTGCTTCATCGGCACGCCTCACGTGGATCTGACCTTTACCCCCAAGATGTGGGAAAACATGAACCGGAAGGAATTCCACCTCACCGGCTCCTGGATGTCTTACAGTGCTCCCTTCCCGGGAAAGGAATGGGATCTCACCGCCCACTATTTCGCAACGGGGCAGCTCAAATACGATCCCTCTCTGGTTTTCAAGAAATTCCCCATGGCACAAGCGCAGGAAGCGTTTATGATGTACAAGACCCCCGGACTCGTGAAGGGGAAGATTCTCTTAGTCAACGAGGACTGACGGGGGAGACGGCTTGCAAGATCGGGGCAATCCTTGACATTTTGAGGAGAACGGTTCATGAATTCGAATGACGCATATCTCGTGTTGATCCCCTTGGTCTTGTTCTTTTTCGTAGGCGTGATGATCCGGCGGCATGAGAGAAGCATACGGAATTTCTACTGGATGCTGCGGGAGGCTTCTCCGAAAAGCTACGTGAAGCAAAACAAAATCATCCGGCTGATTCGAAAGCTCTTCGGGCTGAAAACGGACGGGAGCATTCACCGGATGATCTGCCTCTATCACGCGATCCAGATCTTCACCCTCTTTTCCCCGATGGGCAGATTGTTCGTCCCATTGTTCGTTCCGCCGGAATACGTTTCTACCGTATGCTGTCTCATCATGGTGATCCCCGTCGCCCTCTGCTTCATAACGTACGACGTGTTCACCGTGATCCAGCACGCAAAATGCAAAAAAATCCAAAAGAAATACCCGGCCTACGCCAAAATAGAGCTGTATCGTTGGAGAAAACGCTACTGATACACAAAAAGGCTGCCGCCTCTTTGGGAAACTCATTCCCATGGGGCGACAGCCTTGTTTCGTTTGGATTCGGTTTCGATTATTCGTAATCGGGCAGAACAAGATCCTTCCAGTTTTTTTCCGCATCCGCAGTACCGCAGGGGAGGGTGATGCCGCTTCCGTCGGGGTTCGGGAAGGGAGTGAGGTCATCGTGGCGATACTTTGCTCGTTCTTCCGCATTGCGGAAATCCGGCACCTTGTAGGTTCTGCCGTTCTGGAGGATACTTCTCCATGCCAGAATAGCGGTTGCGGACATGGCACACGCATGGTATACGTTGAAGAAGGGTTCCACATCGTTGACAATATACTGAACAAAGTGGTAGACCGTCCAGAAGTCACCGCCGCCGTGTCCTGCCTTATCGGCCTGTTCCGCGTGAGACGGCCATTGGGAACGGTATTCCATTACGTCTTTTCTGCCTTCGGGAATGGTCCAGCTATGGTAGGTAACGCGGATATCCTTCACACCGCGTCCGGTTTCCACGGCACCGTATTCCCCCGCGATCCGGAAGCCGCCGCTGGGAGATCCCATGTGTGCGCATCCCGTGAAGCGGAACAGAGCGCCTCCGTCGGTCTTACAGTGGATCATAGCGAAGGCGTCATCGTTGTGGCGCTTGTCTGCGATCTTTTCCAGTTCTTCCGAGTGTACCGCGATGGCGCTGACGGAGACGGGAAGCTGACCCGTGGCCATGAGCAGGGGACCCATGGAGTGGCTGAGGTAGTAAGTACGGGGCATCCATGCTCTCCAGTGGTATTCACCGGGAGTGAGGCGGAGCAGTTCTTCCGTAGAACCGGTGTGGTTGTATTCGCCTTCTGCGTAGAGAATACGCCCGAGGGTGCCTTCTTCCACCACGTTCTTGAATTCCAGCATATTGCGGGTATACGCATAGTTTTCACCCTGCATAAACTTGCATCCGCTCTTTTCAACCGCTTCACACAGCTCCACGCATTCCTTCAGGGTAGGAGCCGCGGTACATTCCGTGTACACGTGGATCCCCTTGTTGAGGCAGCGGATGGCGTACTTTGCGTGTTCGTTGAAGTAGTTTGCCAGGATGACGGCTTCCACACCGGATTCGATAAAATCATCGAAGTTGGTAAAAGCCAGGGTGGAAGGAGGACACTGTGCTGCTGCATTTGCCAGTCTCTTCTCATCCTTGTCGCAGATCGCCCAGAGCTCGACCTCTTCCATTTCGTTGATGACGTTCATGTGGACGGAGCCTCTCCAAAGCCCAAACACGCCCATTTTCAGTTTTGCCATGATGGTTCCCTCTTTCTTTTTATGTAGTCAAAATATTGTATGCCGTAACCGGATGGGGATCCGATCGTTGCTGTGGGTGAGAGTGGCTGTTTCAAGGGGGCTCTTTCAAGAACCTGCCCAAACAAACCGCAAATCGAACAAAAAAACTCCTTGCCGAAGCCGTCTATTTTTCGATTTCCCCTTTTCTTTTTACCTGATTTATATTATAATTATGCCAGAGAAAAAATCAATATCTGGCGAAACATTTGAAAAACAATCATGTTTTTTTCCGAAATCCGAAAGAAAACGAAAGCGATTCGGTCAAAACCGTGATCGAATGGGAGGGTAAAATGTTCAACTACGAGAGACAGGAAGAAATCAAGGGAATCCTTGCCCAAATACAAAGTGTGAGCGTGGCGAAGCTTGCCGTGATGCTCCATGTCAGCGAACCCACTGTCCGCCGGGATCTCACGTCTCTGGAGGAACAGGGAATCGTGACCCGCACCCACGGCGGTGTCATGCTGCGGAAAGCCCCGGACAACCAGACCCCCTGGCTCCTTCGCTCCTGCGAAAATCCCTGCATCAAAAAGAGCATTGCGGAAAAGGCGGCGGAGCACATCCACAACGGGGACGTGATTTTCCTGGATGCCTCCACCACCGTCACCTACCTGGTCCCCCAACTCAAGCGGTTCACCGACATCATTGCCATCACCAACGGTCCGAAAATCTCCCTGGCACTCCAGGAATGCGGCATCAAGAACTACTGCACCGGGGGGATGATGCTTCTGCATTCCCTCGCCTATGTGGGAAATCAGGCGGAGGAATTCGTCTCCCGCATCAATGCGGATCTGTTCTTCTTTTCCAGCCGCGGCTACACAGAAAACGGCATCATTACCGACACCTCCGTGGAAGAGGCGACAGTCAAAAAAGCCATGATCAAAAACGCCGACCGGAGTTTTTACCTCTGCGACTCCTCCAAGAAAAACAAGAAATATATGTACAGCATCTGCTCCATCGACGAGATCGACGGACTGATCGATGAATATACCTGAGGAACGCCATGAAACACATCGTCACCCCCATTGCGGCGTGGTTTGTAGAAACCCCCAGCCCCCTGCCCTGGCGCGCCGACTGCAATCCCTATCGGATCTGGATTTCGGAAATCATGCTCCAGCAGACCCGCATCGAGGCCGTGATTCCCTATTACACCCGGTTTCTCGCCGCCTTTCCCACGGTGCAGGCTCTGGCGGAAGCGGACGACGACCGGCTGATGAAGCACTGGGAGGGGCTTGGGTATTACAGCCGCGCCCGAAATCTGAAAAAAGCCGCCATTGAAATCGTCGCCCGTCATGGGGGAACACTCCCCTCCGATCCCACTGCCCTCCGCACCCTGCCCGGCATCGGGGAATACACCGCGGGGGCCATTGCCTCCATTGCCTACGGAGTGGGAGAGCCCGCCGTGGACGGCAACGTGCTTCGGGTGATCAGCCGGGTCACCGCCTCCTCCGCGGACATCGCACTGCCGAAGACGAAGCGGGATGTGACCGATGCCCTGCGCGCCGTATATCCCACGGGAAAAGCGGCTGGCTCCTTCACCGAGGGACTCATGGAGCTGGGCGAGCAGATCTGTCTCCCCCTCGGCACGCCGAAATGCGAAATCTGCCCCATCCGGGAGCAATGCGAAGCCCACCGCACCGACACCGTGGAGCACTATCCCGTAAAAAGTGAGAAAAAGGGCAGAAGAGGGGAGGACTACACGGTCTTTCTTCTGCGGACATCGAACAATCCCCCCTGCTACGCCATCCGGAAGCGCCCAGCCGAAGGACTTCTTGCCGGGATGTGGGAATTTCCCCAAGCTCCGGGACACCTGGACACCGCCGCCGCCCGGGAATTTTGGGAAGAAGCAGGATGCACCGTGACGGACGTGGCGAAACTGGGCAGCGCTCGGCACATTTTCTCTCACATCGAATGGCACATGGTGGGCTATGAAGTCACCGTCACCCGGATTCCCGATTCCCTCTTCTCTGCCCCCGCCGACGAGATTCTTCTCCACTACGCCATTCCCACAGCATTCCGGCACTACACGAAAAAACTGCGTGGGTGAGATCGGGTGTTGTGCGCCGCCATGTGGACAGCACCGCTTCTGCTTCCGCTTGCGAGGTGAGGCAAAATATATCGCAAAATCTCCTTTTTCTCTTGACAACACAGAAAATGATGCTATAATAGTAGAAACACAGCCGAAAGGACGACACCAATATGAACGCAAACGAAAAGGATCTCGAACTGCTGGAAAAACACTACGGCGGACGCAAGGCCTTCCACGGCGAGCTCCCCGACCACGCGGCAACGGGAGGTACCAGTGACGGCAAGTATCCCC
>JAZSQX010000129.1:0-12930 GCA_045538235.1 Eubacteriales bacterium | reverse complement strand
CCCAGAACGGCATGGCTACGATCCGACATGGTGCAACAAAAAAGTTGCGTGCAGCCCCCTTGCAAGATCGGCGAATATGTGGTAAACTGAATGTCCAATCCTATCACGAAGGAGAGACTTGCCGTGCTGCACGTAGAGATTTACACCGACGGATCTTGCCTGAGAAACCCGGGACCGGGTGGCTGGGGAGCGGTTCTCGTATATAAAGGAATCGAAAAGGAATTATCCGGCGGGGAACCGGATACCACCAACAATCGAATGGAACTGACAGCCGCCATCAAAGGGCTGGAAGCTCTGAACAAGCCTTGCCAGGTTACCATGACCTCGGACTCTAAATACCTCTGTGACGGCATGGGGAAGGGCTGGGCGGCATCCTGGAAGAAACGGGGATGGGTCAAGTCGGACAAAAGCCCCGCGCTCAATCCCGATCTGTGGGAGCGCCTTCTGGAGCTGTGCGAGATACACACCGTGGAATTTGTGTGGGTAAAAGGACACGCCGGACATCCCTACAACGAGCGGTGCGATGAAATGGCACAGCAAAAAGCGAGGGAGTTCGGATGAAATCCCCCGCATTGTGCGCCGCGGTTATTTACTTGTGTGTTGTTACGCTGATTGCCGTGGTCGTTACCTTGGCGGATAAGATCAAAGCCGCCCGCGGAAAGTGGCGCGTTCCGGAGAAAACCCTTCTCATCATCGCGGTACTTGGCGGATCGGTTGGAATGTACGTCACCATGCTGACGATTCGGCATAAAACCAAACATATCAAATTCATGGCGGGCATCCCGATTATTCTGCTGTTCCAGATCGTTGCGACCTGCTGGATTTTCCATCGGCTGGGCGTATTGTAATCCGATTCACCTCGTCTGGTACCAGAGGAAATCCCACGGGAAGGGAAGAACGGGTATTCTCACTCATGTGATCCTTGGCATCCTCGCACATCCATACGGCATTCGGCTGGTCAAACACCAGATCGAATGTCTTTTTGTATACGGGGCTGTGCGCGCCGAAAATGGCGAAATCTGCCTCAGTCAAATCGGTGGAGAGCGTTGGATTTCCTTCGTTGAATGAACAGGAGACCAGCATGACCCTCTGATCGAAGGCATCCAGACGAAGTGCAGTGATGGGATGACTGGAACGCTTGAGATAAGTGCGGTCGTATATTTGAATTTCGACGTCCCCGAAGAGGAAGGTTTCACCAGGCGCTATCGTGGTGACCGCAACGGAATATTCAGCCGCAGTTTCCAGCAGGACGCGGTACAGAGCGGTCTCATCTTCGTTCTGTGGTTTCGGAATAATCAAATTCCGGAGAATTTCCCGCTCCGCCAAACGACTCAAGAGTTGTACATGCTTGTTGTGATAATGGGTGAGCAATAGCCCTTCGATTTCACAAGAGTGAAGCTGTTCCATTTCCCTCGTCAGCCGATAGGAGAACCCGAAAGAGCCGTCCGACATATCCGCAAGGAGACATTTGTTTTCGGATTTCAGTACGATTCCGTCGTTCTTTTTTGCGTTGACATAGGATATTTGTACCAGATCTCGCTCGGTGAATCGGACGATGCCGATGACGCCAGCCAACAGAATGCAAAGTGCAGCAGCCGTACCCATGGCGCGAATCCTGTTTCTCTTATCGAAAAGCGGCAGAAGCAAGAGAATACCCGTCAGCGGAGCCAGGAAAAAGAGCGTGAACTCATAACCAAGCGGCAGGATTACCCAATCAAACCGTGCGAAGAATCCGGCGGTTTCCCGGAACAATATACAGAAGCCGTTGATCGCTGCCGCCATGGGTACAATGAACAGTCTCAGCGGATAGAGTGCCAGGTAGAGGATGCACAGCATCATCAGAGCGGTTACAATGGGAACTGCCAGGAGATTTACGGGAATGGAAATGAGAGACACTTCCCCGAAATAGAGCCAGATCAGCGGAAGAGTCCCGAGGGTGACGAAGGTGGTCATACCGATGGATTCGAGGATGGAAACGAGAAAGCGGATCCGACGGGTTCGCCACATTTTCCGCCCAATCCGACGACGGAGAGGCTTCAGGAGATTCCATCGGATGTCGATAAACTGGAGACAGCAATACGTTGCAATAAAGGAGAGCTGAAGCCCGCAGTCCAGCGATAGATAGGGATTCAGGAGGACAATAACACTCCCGGACAGCGCAAAGGAGTGAATCCGATTCGGTTTTCTGGAAACATAGATGGAGAGCTGCGCCAGAAGGTGCATGAGCCCGGCGCGGAGAACGGACGGCGTGAGACCAGTAAGACACATAAGGAGGAGAATCATTCCCATATTAAGGAGAGAGCGGGCGCGGCGGTTCACGTGGTACCGGCGCATGGCACGCTCCAGAAGAGAGACCAGCACCGAAAAATGCGTGCCGCTGATCACAAGAAGGTGAGAAATCCCGATGCGCCGGAAGTCACGCGAAAGGGCGTCGGTGAGCCCATCCTTGTTCCCAAGCAGGACTGCCGATGCCAGGCCGCCGGCTTCATAATCCAAGTGCGCCATGAGACGGGCGGACAGCCATTCGTTTGCTTCGGAGAAAAAGCGGGAGGGGGAAACGCTTTTTCGCTGACCGGTAACGGTAAGAGCATCCCCCTCTGCCATAATCATAACCTGTTTGGGGAGATAATAGGCGACGGCATCAAAAGAGGAACTGCTCGATTCTTTTAGAGAAATATACGTGACGGTGCCCGTGAGAAGCGTACCATCCGGAAGGGAGGAAAGGGGCGTGTCCAGCATCAACTGCGTTCCCTTTGGCAAGTGTTCCGATTCGCGGATTCGGGCACGATATCGCGTTGTGTAGGAGAGCGCATAATCCGTTTCCAGAATTTGAACGGTGACGGTGTCCTTCTGACCAGCATAAGAGTCAATATGCTCCGCATACAGATCGAACGCAGCCAGAGAGATAAGGGAAGCGACGGACGCGGCAAGAAGGGCGGCAAGGAGAACCCGGACATACTTCCCAATGGAAGTCTGTGATCGAATACGCCGGAAAATTACCAGTCCCATTGTGCCGATGAGGAAAAGAGAGAGAATCACGATCTTCACGGGGAACGAGCAGTACGACGTGAGACAGGAAACGAGAAAGAAGGAAAAGAATGCGGCGGTGGATGGATGCGGTATCCGGTTCATTGCGATTTCTCTCCCTTCGTTTTATGATACCATCATTATAGCATAAAACGAAGAAAAAGTATAGAGAAAGCCGAAATTTACAAGAGTTCGTCGAGAATTTCAAAGAACGTGCATGGTGTGACCAGAGCGTTCGACATGACACGGAAGATGGCGCGGGCATCCTCCAGCGTGCGGGCAATGTCCGGGGCGTATGCGGATTCTTCTGTGCCGGAATCGCGGACAACGGCACGGAGGTCATAGCAGAGAATGGTGTCATCGGAATCCAAAACGGCGAGTAAATCGTAACTGAGGGTCAGAGAATCCAGGGCTTTGACGGAAGATTCGATCCGTTCGGTAGTGGTGTTCTGGGTGGTCGCAGTCATGTTATCAGTCCTTTCGAGGTGAAGTGACACCATCATATCACAGAAATCGGGACGAAAATGAAGATTGGATCGGATTTTGTTTGGTTGGGAAAGTAAATGATAAAAACCAAACAAAAAATACCGTCTGCAAGTATGGGATGAGAAAATTTTGGGATTTTATGATCCATTCGTTTCTTTCCGTGCAGGGGGAGCGTATGACGGAACGAAAGAAAAGAAATGGAGAGATCAGAGAACAGAGGATGGAGTGTGATAGATTGAACAATAAGAGCCGTGAAAAAATGGGATTCATAGTCGTTCCATACAATTAATTCGTGCCGGTGCGCTGGGAGAAAAGAATAGGCGGAGAAATCAAGAGGTATAAAATGTCGGAATTTCTTTGTGTGAAAAATTGATGGAAAGACATTTTTTGTCTGCGGTGAATCTACCACAGGGGAATAAGCAACAAAATATCAAATACATCTAACGAAATGTCAAGGATTTTTTGCGTGACTGTGGTATAATGATAAAAATCCGAAATGTTCGGAAGAGGAGCACACTATGAAAAAGCCAGTATCCGTATTCCTTATAGCACTCATTCTGTTTTCTGCGCCATTCTTTTGTCTTGTGGGAAGCAGGAAACCACAAATCCGTCGGAAACGGAACCCGTAACGGAAACAAAAGTGCTATGGCGCAACAACAGCGTGGGATATGCCCTTGCCAACTGGTCGGATCACCTGGGCTGCCTCACCGTGTCCGTTGACGGAACCAATGGGAAGAACGCCGTCCGGAGTGACTTGCCTTTGAGAATATCGAAATCTACGAAACCCATTGCCCGTCTTCACCATTGTGATGTCCGGCGGCGGAACGGTGCAGGATATTTATCTCAAAAACATCACGGCGAAGTACGTGGATATGAATACGCAGGTCTTTAAGCGTGGACCTCTGGATCTGATGATCGAAAACTACCTGCCCAAGACTTTGGAGAATTTTATCATCGGCAATTGTACTTCGATAACGTGACGATTGCCGGGGAAATGCTGACGGAGGAGAACCGCAAGTCGTTGATTACCGATAATTTCCCCAACCGCTACAAGTTCGACGAAACGCGGATCAAGATCGGGACGGTCGTGAACGCGGAAAAATAAAGAAGAAGTATTTTCAAGACAAAACCGCTCGGGAGGAAACTCCATCCGGGCGGTTTTTGTTGTGACCGGAAGAAATAGCACAATATGCAACAATTTTCGGCGTATTTACAGGAAAAGGAGAACTCCCCTTGATTTCCCCGTGGAAAGTGGGTATAATAGGGCAAACATTTAAGGAGGACAGTTTTATGGATACGAACAGCAGAAAGAAATTACGGAATTTGGGGATCTGGCAGATGGCGAAAACCGTGCTTCTTCTGATTTTGTACGCAGGGGTCGTGTTATTCCTGTTTGGAAAGTATCACACCTCAACGGGAGCCGCTTTTACGGATCCCAGCGGGATTGCGTGGATTCTCATGCTCCTTGTGCCCTTTGCCTTCAAGCTTCACAAGAAGATCATCGACTTGCCTTGGGAGGGTACGGTAACGGGAATCAAGGATCTGAAGGGCTCTGAGCGCTCCGTATATGTAATGAAATCCTACACGCCGGGCTTTGTCATCCGCCAGAGCGAAATGCGCGTGGTGACCGTTAAGAGAGAGGACAGATCCATCCGTGAAATCGTTCTGGTAGGGGATGAGATCGGGCTGGGAGATGGCTACTACCGTGTTGGCGAGCGGGTGGAGAAATTCGCTGGGTTAAAATACCCTGTGAATTATACCACCAATCGGAACGAAATCTTCTGTCCCGTGTGCAGCCGCTTCAATAAAATGGAGAGAAAACGCTGTTACTGGTGTAAATCCACCCTGATTGACCCGGAACGATTCCATCTCCATCCGGAAAAGGAATAAACGAAAGGCTGTCGCATTGATGGAATATTTTCCATTGTGCGACAGCCTATTTCTGTTGCTTATTGCTTTCTCACTTCACCGTAGTGGAGAGGAATACGGTTGAGCCTGAGATCTTGATTTTTGACGTCTCAGCGGGGATGAAGTAGCTCTGACCTCGAATGAGCTGCGTGGAGAAATCCCCGGATTCCAGAATCGCATCATCCCCTGCCTCCAGCACCAACAGGGAGAGGAAGCTCCGGTCCGTTGGCTCTAAGAAGGCGACATTCTTCTGCCCCGTTGTATAACGCCGTACGTTGAAGTAAGCGCAGTTGCAGAGAAGTTCATATCCGTTTTCTTTTCTGCCGCCCGAGAACCGTAGTGCCTCAATTTCTTCATCCGTTCGGATCCGAATGACATCCAGTGCTTTTTCCGTGTGGAGGACCCGGAGCGATCCGTCTGCCTGTCTTCGGTTGTAGTCGTACACCCGATAGGTGACATTAGAATTTTGCTGGATTTCCGCAATCAGAATGCCGGCACCGATGGCGTGCACCTGACCAGCCGGAATGAAGTACACCTCCCCGGGATGTACGTCCACGTAATGCAGCATTTCATCCGTGCGTCCGGTGGAAACCGCTTTGGCAAATCCGTCCGCGGTACAGCCTTCCCGTAAGCCGTATACCAGCTTGGCGCCGGGCTTGGCATCCATAATGTACCACATTTCCGTTTTGCCGAACTCACCTTCATGAGCGATTGCATAATCATCATCGGGATGCACCTGGATGGAAAGCCGATCGGCGGCATCAATAAACTTGATGAGAAGGGGGAAGCGATCGTATTTGGCTCCGTTGATTCCGAGAATGGAGGTGCGGTTGCGGACAATGTAGTCTTCCAGGGGGATGCCCGTGTATTCGCCGTTGTCGATGACGTTTATTTCATCGGGGCGCACGGTCAATTCCCAGGATTCCGCCAGTTTGTCGAAGGGAGCGGTTTTGTGGTACTTTTCTTTCAGGGTACTGCCGCCCCACATGATTTCACGGGAAACGGGACGGAGTAGCATGGGGTATTTCAGAAGCATAGGAAATCTCCAATCACAGCGAGTTGTCAAACACGATTTTTTCGAGGAAAAGATTCCGGAGCCGCATGGTGAGTCCGCGGTGGGAATTGCGGTACCCGCTGCATACGTTGATGATGTCGGGCATCTCGGATGGCTTGAGGCGGTAGCGGACGGAAAGAGTTTCACAAACGCGGGGGATAATTTCGTCACAGGGGAAGGGAAGATCGAACTCCATCATCATGGTGTGAGGACAGAGAAGGCGAATGATATTGTGGATCGGGGGACAAAGAGCTTCCGCGGCATCCATGGGGGAGACGCAGAGAGAAATTTTGTCATCAAGGGTCAGTTCTCCAAAGTGGCGCATACTGCCGAAATCACAGGTCTGGTTCCCCTTACCCAGGATCAGCTCCCCCTTTGCCAGATAAGCGCCGCAGACACGGGTAGCGCTGACGTACCAGTATACGATGTTCTTGTCTTCATAATCCGGTACCTGCAGCATATTGGACTGGGCGGCAGCGTTGATGTGGGAATCAATCAGCAGAACGGGGGCAGAAAAATGCTTGGCGATCGTCTGATGCAGGGGGATGGCAGACAATTCTGGGTGACGGCGGGCATCTGTGAGATCGGTGGTGCTGTCATAAGGACCAGGTACCGCTACCCCCACGCCAAAGCAATCGGCGGGATCAAAATGAGATGCCGCGTAGAGGGACATTTCGTGGAGAAACAATTCAAGATTTTCACGGCAGGTGCGATCATTTTGGTACGTGTAGTGCTTTTGACAGAGTTGCTCAAGTCGCAGATCAAATACGGATAGAATAAAAGACTGCGTCGTGGTCAGATCCAAAATGATGGCATATTTCTTTTTGTTATATTGGAGAATGCCAGCCCGTCTGCCGGCTTGCTGACGTACGGGCTTGTCCTGCGTCACAATGTCAAGATCAAGGAGGGCATCGGCAATCTTCCCAACTGTCACGAGGCTGAGGGACGTTTCCTGGGAAATAGCAGAGCGACTGATCGAATCCGCAGAGACGATGGAGAGAAAGATGGATTTAATGCTTTCGAATTTGATACTCTTGAGACTAATATTATTCATCGAAGGAATCCTTTCGTTCGGAAAAGTGCATCACCGGGGTGAAAAAACGCTTTGTCAATATCATTATAAACGATCTCGGGGGGGAAGTCAATAGATTTTATAAAACCCGTTTAGTAAACCCATTTAGAAATGAGAGGGGAAGTCATCAAAAAAAAGAATCGCGGAATTTGTCAAAAATCTCTGTCACATCTTGACAAATGAGTTAGGCGGATGTATAATATCGATACCGATGCAGAAAGAGAGTAGAAATTATGGAAGCAGCGCAGCGGATGGACGTGACGGCAGAGTACCGGGCACGGGCATCGCAAGTAAACTATGAAGTCAAACTGCCGGAATCGGAACTGGAAGTGATGATGGCGGTATGGGAGGCAGAACCTCCCATCAACACAGCACAGCTCATGAAACGGATTGGCTTGGTGAAGGGATGGAAACCGCCGACGCTGATTTCGTTTCTCACGAGATTGGAGGAGAGAGGCTTCGTCATGTCCTACAAGCAGGGGAAGGAGCGGATCTACGTTCCCCTTGCGGAGAGGAACTCCTACGTGGATCGCATTACCCAGTCCTTTGTGGCGCAGTTCCACGAGGGCTCCTTTGTGAGTATGCTGAAATCCCTTTATCGGGACAAAACCCTTACTGACGGGGATGTGGACAGTCTCCTTGCCTGGCTGAAAAGCAGTTATTGATCCATGGAACGGAACAAAGCCCGGTTTTACAACATCCTTTACCGTGTGACGCTGGAAGAACACGAGCGCTTCAATATCGGGACTTATAAAGAAAAAAAGCTTCACATCGTCATGAAGCGGTATTTTGAAGAGGATCCGACCTTTCATGAAATTCCCACAAACGGCTTCATTGCCGACATCCGACGGGACGATGTCATAACGGAGATTGAGACAGGCGGTTTCACAGGGCTGAAGCCGAAGCTGGCAGCATACCTGCCGGAATACCGTGTGAATCTGGTGTATCCTTTAGCGGCAAAAAAGTACATATCCTGGATTGACCCTGAGACTCACGAGATTGGACCACGACGGCACTCGCCGAAAAAGGCGAATGTCTACACGGCGATTGCAGATATGATCCGGATTTTGCCGTTTGTAAAAAACGAAAACCTTACCATTGTGGTGCCGCTCCTCGAAATGGATGAATACCGGATGCTGGACGGCTGGAGCCACGACCGCAAACGGGGCTCGAACCGATACGAACGGATTCCGACGGATCTATATGAACTGATCACGCTGAATTCGGATGAAGATTACGAAAAAACTATCCCATTTGAGAAAGGGGAGGTTTTCACCGTAAAAGAGTTCGCAAAAGGAATTCATTCCGATACGGAAACGGCGCGGCGGGTGATCAAGGTGCTTGAAGCGAGAGGCCTTCTGGCACTGGTGGGCAAAGAGAGCAGAAGCTATCGTTATATGAGGATTTGAATCTTAAGGTTTCCTTAAAATTTCGAAAACATCTTGCAATCAGGGGACAAATTTGCTATAATGACAGGGATACAATTTGTCCCTGTTTTTTTTAAGAAATCCATACAACGGAGGCTTGTTATGGAATATGGCATTCAAATGTACAGTCTGAGAGACATCACGGACAAGGATCTGGACGGTGCTCTTGCGGCGGTTGCGGCAATGGGCTATAAGATGGTGGAATTCGCCGGCTTTTTCGGTTATTCAGCAGAAGAGGTACGCGCGATGCTGGATCGCCACGGTCTCTGCTGTTCCGGCACCCACAGTGGAATCGAGGAACTCCTGAATGATTTTGAAGGCACGGTTCTCTATCACAAGACCATCGGCAATACCAAATTCATCATTCCCGGTCACGATCTCAGCACCCGTGAAAAGCTGGATGCCTTTATTGCACAGTGCAATGAACTGGCGCCAAAGCTCCGTCGAGAGGGCATCGAACTGGGGTACCACAACCACTCCCATGAATTTTACGATATGCCGGAAGGCTACCAGATTCACAGGGAACTGGAACAACGGTGCGACGTTTTCTTTGAACTGGATACTTACTGGAGCTACGTTGCAAAGCTGGATCCCGTTAAGGAACTGGAACGTCTGGGCAGCCGCGTGAAGGTCATTCACCTGAAGGATGGCGATGCGGAAGGCAATGGCTGTTCCCTTGGTTCTGGCACCGCTCCCGTGGCGGCTGTGTGTGCAAAAGCCATTGAAATGGGTCTGGAAATCGTCGTGGAAAGCGAAGGATTGGATCCCACCGGACGGGAAGAGGTCTCCCGCTGCATGGATTACCTGAAAACTCTTGATTAAGACTGAAATCGACTGAAAGGAGTGTGTGCGAGCCTTGGCACAAAAGAACCGTGAATCGGGGAATATCCCGGGCATCATCATCCTGCTGGCGCTGGTGTTTTGCTCGCCGGTTGGGATTTTTCTGGCAATTCTTCGTATTGCACTCCGAACCCAGAATCAGAAGACCGATGCCGTAGAGGAGAAATCCACTCCGGCTGCTCCTTCCCACACCGCATCAAAGAGCGAAAACCGTAAGAAAAAACAGCGGAAATCCGCCGGGACGATTCTCTCCCAGATCGGGATGATTGCCGCCGCATTGCTGATTCCCGCTGTGATGTGGGTTTGTCTGACGGCAGGGAATCCCGTTTCCATTGCCATTCCCTCCGCAATTTTCTGCTCCCTTCCTTTTGCGGCAGTTACCGGTGGCTTTGCGGCGCTGTATCATTTCTTTAGCCAGCGGGACGTTCGCATGGCGAGAATCCGCGCGATCATCGGAAGCCGGCAGAGCATCAATCTTATGCGTCTTTCCGCGGCATCCGGCGGGAAATTGAAAAAAGTCAAGGGGGACCTGCAGAAGATGATTGACCGGGGTGAGTTTGGCGATTATGCGTATATTGACCTCGGCACCAACAATTTCATGCGGACACCCGATGCCATTCCCGATGCCCCTGAGCAGTTTGACTACCGGATCGTGTATGGGGATCTCTTCAAAAAAGAAGAGCGGGACAAATCGACCACCGATCAGGAAGCCGAAGGAGAGCCGAAAGTCGAAGAAGACGGAGATTACGCTGCTATCATCCAACAAATCCGCCGTCTCAACGATGAAATCCAGGATGCGGAGGTTTCCGAGCGGATTGACCGGATCGAAGCCCACACGAGGAATATCTTCGATTATGTCACCGATCACCCCGAAGCAAAGCCCCAGATCCGCACGTTTTTGAACTACTACCTCCCGACGACTCTGAAACTGCTGGAATCTTACAGCCGGATTGAGCGGGTTGGTGTTGCCGGAGAAAATATGCGGAAATCCAAAGAGAATATCGAGCGTATTCTGGATCTTCTGGCGGTGGGATTTGAACAGCAGGTGGATCAGCTTTTCCGGAACGAGTCCATCGATATCTCCAGCGACGTCAGCGTGTTGGAAACCATGATGAAGAAGGACGGACTCAGCGGAAAGGACGGCTTTGATATGGCGTCCTACGTGGATGCCGTGACGGATGAAATCAACGGACAATCGGGCGGTGCCGCGGGGGCTGCGGATCGGAATCATACGTAAAACCAAAAACTGCCTTGCATTGGGATGCCAAAGGCAGTTTTTCTATGAAGTTGACGAAAACGGTTAATATCCCTGATCGGATGATCCCATATGGTTACCCGTTCAGCAGCCTCTGGGCGTTTTCACGGAAGATCTGTTCTTTTATCCGGTCGGTGAGGGAAAGCGAATCGACGTATTCCCGGGTTTCTGCCATACTGCACCAGGGACAGTCGCTGCCAAAGAGAATGCGGGAGGGATCGTGCTTGCCAAGCATCCGGGTCGCCTGTTCCCGAGACAGTTTTCCCACGATCCCGAGGGATGTGTCGATGTAGATAGGCTGTCCCATCAGTTTTTCCTCCACTTCGTCCCATAACGTGAAGCCGCCAAAGTGAGCGCAGATGAAGATGGTGCGGGGAGAGCGGCGGATCCGATTCAGAATCCCGTCCGGCGTTGCCCAGATTTTGTGGGGAGAGTATGCGTCAAAGCCCGCGTGGGTGATGATGAACATCCCAAGCTCCGCGGCAGTATCAAAGATCACGTCATAGGCGGGATCGTCAATGGTGTGCTCCATGTAGTCCGGATGAATTTTCAGCCCCGGGATTCCGGCATTGTGAAGCCGCGCGATCTCTTCCGCAGGGGCGGTGAAGGCGGGATGAATGCTTCCGAGCGGCGTGACCCGGGAGCCATATTCCTCCTTCGTAGCTATGGCAAAATTGTTTACGTTGACATTCTGCTTCGGATTGGTTGCGATGTTGCAGATGACAGCACGATCCACGTTCCACGCATCCATTTTTGCGATCAGATCGGGGACGGTTCCGTCGGTGACGGGTGTGAGATTGCTTCGCGCCGACAGACCGGCAAGAGCTCGTTTGGCAAGGGATGGGGGAAAGGCATGGGTATGAAAGTCAATAATCATAAGAATCTCCGCTTATTTCAGTTACTTGAAGTATAGTCGGAAAAAATGAAATTTCACAGTGGAATTTATTAAAGTTTTTTGAACAAGGACGGAAGGACAGCGAGGAGGAGCTGGATGATACTGATTTGTGACAGAAGCGAAAGTCCTCGCAGTGAGCGACTGCGGGAGCATATTTTGAAGCTTGGTTATCCGTGCGCACTGTCAACGGTAGCGGAGATCCGGGAATGCCTCCCGGTGCGGCTGATTATCACTTACTGCGACCTCTTTGACGACGTTCGCCGGACACCGTGGGAGAGCATATTCGTGATTGCCATCGGACAGGATTTCGTAAACACCGCGCTGAACGCCAAACGGGCGGATTCGGAAGATATGGCGCTGGAACTTGCCCGGCAATATTTACTGAAAGAAGCCGGTGTGGAGGAAGCAGATTGTCTGCCATTTGGTGTGACGGTGGACGGAAAATACTTCTTTGCTGACGGATTTTTTGAGATCTACGGGAATCGAATTGTTCCGACACCAACGGAATATCGGATTTTTCGGCATCTTTTTGCCTGTAGCAATCGGAATCGCGTGGCGGATGCGGAGAAAATTTTCCGCTTCTGTTTGATGGAGAAGGAGGGGGACAGAAAAGATATTGCCAACCATGCTGCGGTTCATATTGCCAATCTGAACCGCAAACTGAAAGAAGTGTGCGGCAAGCGTTTGATTCGTGCCAAACGGAACGCGGGATATTATTTCGATCCTCTGATATGAAGTACAAAACGGCATCCGGAGTCCCAATGCAGGTTGGGGCGGATGCCGTTTTTTCTCACTAAGACTGTGCGAATCAGATGCGGTACTTTGCGATCAACTCGAGCTTGCGCCGGGCGGAGCTGTATGCGGTAGACAGATCCCCCAGCGTGTTGGCAGCCTCCTCCAGATCGGACAGCACTCGATACTGCATATAGAACGGGAGCGTGGGATCCAGGGACAACTCTCTGAGCC
>JAZSQX010000202.1:0-3554 GCA_045538235.1 Eubacteriales bacterium | reverse complement strand
GTAAAGGGATTTAACCTCGGGATAATTATAAATTTTTTCTGCTATTCTATCAAATCCACGGTCACGCTGAGGTGTTACCTTAACCTCAATTATTGCATTAACCGTTTCACACTCGGTTTTATCCCAGTCGATTATAGTCTTTCTGCCAAGAATAATTCCCTCACGCTCGTATTTGTTTATGATTGACTTGATTTCGCCAACCTCCTTAGATAGCATAAGAGAAAGCTGCTCAGGAGTAAGGGTGGCATCATCCTCTAATAATTTTAAAAGCTTATCCATAATATCACCTCAAAATAATGAATATATAATATATTATCACACATAAAGAAAAAAGTCAATTGCTAATTTAAGAGAGATTTCAAACAATTAACAAATAATTAATCAAATGAACAAATGAGCATATTATTGATATGACGTGGAATTACACAAAAAAATTGTCATAAACCCCTCAATATATGTTAAATTACAAAAAAATTCAAAATTAAATAATTTGGTCTTTACATTTGACATTTTTTTTGCTATACTATATTTTGTTAAAAAACGCTTAGCTTTTTAATGAATTTTTTGACCCATATGCTTGGGTATTAAAGGAGTGAATAAATTTATGAGTCGTATGGTCGGCACTGTATCAAGAGGTCTTCGTGCACCTATTATCCGTCAAGGTGACAATCTCGTTGATATTGTAACAGAAACAGTTCTTGAAGCGTCAAGAGAGGATGGCTTCGCAATTCACGACCGTGATGTAGTAGCTATGACAGAGGCAATCGTTGCAAGAGCGCAGGGCAACTACGCTTCCGTTGATGCCATCGCGCAGGATGTGAAGTCCAAGCTCGGCGGCGAAACCATCGGCGTGATCTTCCCCATCCTTTCCCGTAACCGTTTTGCCATCTGCCTCCGGGGCATCGCAAAGGGTGCGAAGAAAGTCGTCCTCATGCTCAGTTACCCCTCCGACGAGGTGGGCAATGAGCTCGTCTCCCTCGATCAGCTGGACGATGCGGGAATCGATCCCTACACCGACGTTCTCTCTCTGGAAAAATATCGCCAGCTCTTCGGCGAAAACAAGCACCCCTTCACGGGCGTGGACTACGTGGCTTACTATGGCGATCTGATCCGCGAAATGGGCGCGGAAGTGGAAATCCTCTTCGCGAACCGTCCCACCGCAATTCTGGATTACACCGACAAGGTTCTCACCTGCGACATTCACACCCGCAAGAGAACCAAGCGGATTCTGACTGCCGCTGGTGCTTCCGCTGTTTACGGTCTGGACGACATTCTCACCTCCTCCGTGGGCGGCAGTGGCTACAACGAAAAGTACGGGCTCCTCGGCTCCAACAAGTCCACGGAAGAAACCATCAAGCTCTTCCCGAAGGAATGCAAGGATCTGGTTCTGGATATTCAGAAGCGGATCGGCGATGCTACCGGCAAGAAGGTGGAAGTCATGGTCTACGGCGACGGTGCCTTCAAGGATCCCCAGGGCAAGATCTGGGAACTGGCAGACCCGGTTGTCTCCCCCGCCTTCACGGACGGTCTCATCGGAACTCCCACGGAACTGAAGCTGAAGTATATGGCAGACAACGATTACAAGGATCTGAGCGGTGCGGAGCTGAAATCCGCTATCCGCGAAAGCATCAGCAAGAAAGCGGACAATCTGGTGGGCAACATGGCATCCCAGGGCACCACGCCCCGTCAGCTCACCGACCTGATCGGCTCTCTCTGTGACCTGACCAGCGGCTCCGGCGACAAGGGTACCTCCGTGGTTCTCGTCCAGGGCTACTTCGACAACTACGCGAATGACTGACGGAGTGGGAATCCCGTGCAGTTAATACGATAAGACACCTGCCCACTCCCGAAAAAGTCTTTCAAAATGGGACCAACCATTTTGAATTGCCTCCGGCAACCGACTTTTTCCAACGGAACGCGACATAGCTGAATTGTAAGACAGCCAGCCCACTCCCGAAAAAGTCTTTCAAAATGGGACCAACCATTTTGAATTGCCTTCGGCAACCGACTTTTTCCTCAGTACAGGCTGAAATTGCTGTGTAAAAAATTCGAACTGCTGCATTCTGGAAGATAATTCCGGACTGCGGCAGTTTTTTGTTGTTTTCCCTCCCCAAACACAAAACGGCGTGCCCTTTGACTGCGTTTGCAATCGGGACACGCCGTTTTTTCTGCGTATGATATTCGAATGATTCTTATCTAGCCACTTCTTCCATGATATAGGCTTCGAGAATATCGCCCACCTGGATATCCAGACACTTTTCCAGACCGATACCGCACTCGTAGCCCGTTGCCACTTCGCGCACGTCGTCCTTGAAACGTCTCAGAGAGGAAATCTTGTCTTCCATGATCACCACACCGTCGCGCACAATCCGGATCTGGGACTGACGGGTCACCTTGCCGTCCTGTACGTAAGAACCTGCGATGATGCCAACACCGGGTACCTTGATGGTCTGGCGCACCTCGATATGTCCGAGCAGTACTTCCTTGAAGGTGGGTGCCAGCATACCCTTCATAGCGGCGGTGATCTCTTCGATGCACTCATAAATGATTCGGTAAGTGCGGATGTCCACGTTCTGCCGTTCTGCGGAATCCAAGGCACCCTTGTCGGGACGGACGTTGAAGCCCACGATGATGGCATTGGAGGCAGCCGCAAACATTACATCGGATTCCGTGATGCCGCCCACCGCTGCGTGGATGACGCGAACCTTCACTTCTTCCGTGGAGATCTTTTCGAGAGACTGCTTGACGGCTTCCGCGGAACCACCCACGTCTGCCTTGACTACAATGTTCAGTTCCTTGACACCAGCGGAAATCTGGCTGAACAGATCGTCCAGGCTGACCTTGGCGTTGAGCTTGAACATTTCTTCCTTGGCTCTTTCCCGTCTCTGGTCTGCCAGTTCTCTTGCCATCCGTTCGTCTTCCACGGCATTGAATTCATCCCCCGCCACGGGAACCTCGGACAGACCGATGATTTCCACGGGAACGGAAGGACCGGCTTCGCTGAGCTGCTTGCCCTTGTCGTTGGTCATGGCACGAACACGTCCCACGGAGGTACCCGCAATGACGATGTCCCCGGATTTCAGGGTACCGTCCTGCACCAGAACGGTGGCAACGGGACCGCGTCCCTTATCCAGCTTGGCTTCGATGACCACGCCCTTGGCTCTCTTGTGGGGATTTGCCTTGTATTCCTTCACGTCTGCGATGAGGAGGATGTTTTCCAGCAGATCGTTCAGACCCATACCCGTGTGAGCGGATACGGGAACGCACATAACGTCACCGCCCCATTCTTCGGGTACCAGCTCGTATTTGGTCAGTTCCGTCTTCACCTGTTCCGCGTTAGCGTGGGGTTTATCCATCTTGTTGATGGCAACCACGATATCGACCCCTGCGGCCTTTGCGTGGTTGATGGCTTCCACCGTCTGGGGCATGATGCCGTCATCCCCTGCTACCACCAGAATCGCGATATCCGTACACTGAGCGCCTCTCGCACGCATAGCGGTAAAGGCTTCGTGTCCGGGGGTATCCAGGAAGGTGATGTCCCGGTCGTTGATGGT
>JAZSQX010000020.1:0-3032 GCA_045538235.1 Eubacteriales bacterium | reverse complement strand
ATCAGCTTCCCCATGCCGTGCTTGTAGAACCGGATCCAGCCCGGCAAGGTTTCCACCCCCACGTCGTCCTCGAAGTGATAGGTTCCCTCTTCGATTTCCCGGCGAACGCATTCCCGCTCCCACTTTGTCCAGTCGGGGATGTGAGAAAATTCCGTCTCGCCGGTGAGGGCTTCCATTTCGCCGTACTCGTTCTGACGCCACCGCTTTCCGCAGGCACGGCACCACAATTCTTCTCCCCCGGAGTCGGTCTCGTGTTCCGCCTGACAATGGGGGCATTTATAAAGCAGGCAATGGAGTCCCGCCGTGCGATCGGGATGATCGATGACGAGCCCCTTCTCTTTCTGCCAGCGGTAGTCGTCGTATTCGAAGGCTTCCGAAATCCGCGCAAACATCTCGTCCGCCGTGAGGGAGGCAATTTCCTCCTGCTTCACCACGGGAAACAGATCCGCTTCCACGAACGTGCCCTTGTTCTTCTTGTTCCACTGGGGGCAGGTGACGAAGTTTCCGTGAATCCGCAGGACACAGCAGGGCACCTTCATCATCT
This sequence comes from Eubacteriales bacterium, assembly GCA_045538235.1. Classification (GTDB taxonomy): domain Bacteria; phylum Bacillota; class Clostridia; order Oscillospirales; family CAG-272; genus UMGS1696. The sequence continues at coordinate 2,488 of JAZSQX010000020.1, read as the reverse complement.
TCACCAGCCCGCCGAGGGAGTCGGGGAGATAGGACTGACATCCGTCCAGGGAATACCGGGTTTCCGGGAACAGAACGAACACCGTCTTCAAGGTCTCGAGACAGTATCGGATATTGCGGATCAGATTGATGTCGGTGACGAATTTTCGCTTGCCCAGCACCCCAAGAGAGCGCATGAGAGGCGCGGTATAGGTATTGAAGCCCTCGAGCGTCATCACGTTGTTCACGGGATAGGGATGGGTCGCCCTCAGCATCAAATTAAAGTCCACCATGGAGGAATGGGTCACAAGGAGCAAGTACGGCTTCCCTTCGATCCCCTCCATGTCGTGCTTGCGGATCACCGCGCCACGCTTCTTCAGATCGGGGAAACTGATAATTCCCTTTGCCAGATCCATGAGGCAACTGGGGCGGTGAGGCTTTTTTTTGAAATCAAAATACCGAACGCGATTGCGATCGACGGTCTTCATGGCAATCTCCTTTTTCAAAAGGATTTTCTCCATTATACCACATTTCCCGCCGGATGTACAGAGCCTTTCGGATTTTCCTCTGCGGTATCCTCGTTTTGATCGAAAAAGTCACAGGAAACATAAGAAAATTCTGTACTATTTATGATTGACATGGGAAACAAAATATGGTATTCTTATACGGTACCGGACAATGGCTCCGGGTAATACATTATCTCCCGGAGGAGTTCATTTTGAAAACAAAAGCATCGGAAATTTTGAGAGAATACGCCCTTCTCACCTTTGCCATGGTCATCACTGCCATCGGAATTTACTTTTTCCGTTTCCCCAATAATTTTGCATTCGGCGGCATATCGGGTCTGTCCGTGGTGCTGAAGGTCGTTCTTCCCTATTCCCCCACACTGATTACCACGTTTTTGAATGTTGTACTGTTTATCATCGGTGCCTTTGTTCTGGGAAAATCCTTTGCCATCAAGACGGGGTTTGTTACCGTCGTGCTGTCGGTTCTCTTGAATACGTTTGAAGTGGTATTTCCCATCACAGAGCCCCTCACCTCGGAGCCTCTTCTCGAACTGATTCTTGCCGTGCTTCTCCCCGGTATCGGCTCCGCCATCACGTTCCATGTCAACGCATCCGGCGGCGGTACGGATATTATCGCTCTGATTGTGAAAAAGTACACCAGCTTCAACATCGGAACCACCCTGGTGCTGGCAGAATGCATCGTTGCGATTTTCACCTTCTTCGTGTTCGATATGCAGACGGGACTCTTCACCGTATGCGGTCTCTTCGCGAAAGCCTTCGTGGTGGACGGGGTGGTCGAAAGTCTCAATCTCTGCAAGGTGTTCACCATCATCTGCGACAATCCCGAACCCATCTGCCACTTCATCAATACGGAGCTTGGTCGGGGTGCCACCATTCAGCAGGCGCGGGGTGCCTACTCCCACGATGAGAAGTACGTGATCACCTCCATCATGCGCCGCAGTCAGGCATCCGAACTGCAGAAATTCATCCGTCAAACCGATCCCGCCGCTTTTCTCGCCATCACCAACTCCAGCGAAATTGTGGGCAAGGGCTTCCGCTCTCACCTGTAAAACGCTCCCCAAACTGCCGCTTCATTCCCTGAGGCGGCTTTTCTTTTTCCCACTCTTTCCACAATTCCCGGGGTCTTAGATGGCGGGAAAATGGAAACCCCTCCAAAAAGCAACGAATCCTCGAAAAAAGGAAAAAAAAGACTTGATAACCCCCCCTTCAAAATGGTATAATATGAGAATAGAATGAAATTTTTCTTTCATACAGGAGAACAGCGATGTCTATTGTATCCGAATACTTCGGTTCCCTTGCCTTCGATGATATTACCATGAAGGAACGGCTTCCGAGGGAAACGTATAAATCTTTGAAGAAAACCATTGACGAGGGACGTCAGCTCGACATCAATGTGGCAAACATCGTGGCAAACGCCATGAAGGACTGGGCGATTGAACACGGCTGCACCCACTACACCCACTGGTTCCAGCCCCTGACCGGTGTCACGGCGGAAAAGCACGACAGCTTTATTTCCCCCATCGGCGACGGGCAGATTATCATGGAATTCTCCGGAAAAGAACTGGTGCGGGGCGAACCCGATGCTTCCAGCTTCCCCTCCGGCGGTCTCCGCGCCACCTTTGAAGCCAGAGGCTACACCGCATGGGACCCCACCTCCTATGCGTTCATCAAAGACAAGACCCTCTGCATTCCTACGGCGTTCTGCTCCTACGGCGGCGAAGCACTGGACCGTAAGACCCCCCTTCTTCGCTCCATGGAGACCATCAGCACCCAGGCAATGCGGATTCTCCGCCTCTTCGATCCCCACACCAACGTGGCTTGTGTCCGTACCAGCGTAGGACCGGAGCAGGAATACTTCCTGATTCCCAAGGAGATGTACGATGCCCACAAGGACCTGATCTATACCGGACGTACCTTGTTCGGTGCAAAACCTCCCAAAGGTCAGGAACTGGAAGACCACTACTTCGGTGCCATCAAGCCTCA
>JAZSQX010000012.1:0-4004 GCA_045538235.1 Eubacteriales bacterium | reverse complement strand
ACGACATGGCTACGATCCGACTTAAGGGAACGGCGGATTATATCAACTGTCCCTTTACGGAAGAGGAATACAAGGCATTCTACGACGCGCTGATGCACGCCGAGGACGCCCAGCTTCCCGATTTTGAAGCCGGCACCAAGCTGAAGGTGTTCGTAGGCTGTATGCCTGTGGAAGTCATGGCACGGAGAGGGGAAGACACCCTTCGCTTCGGACCTATGAAGCCGGTGGGAATTGCCAACCCCGAAACGGGGGAAGAATACTATGCGATCGTGCAGCTGAGACGGGAGAACGACGAGGGCACCATGTTCAATCTGGTGGGCTTCCAGACCCATCTCACCTGGCCGGAACAACGTCGGGTTTTCCGGATGATTCCCGGGCTCGAATCGGCGGAATTTCTGCGCTATGGCGTGATGCACCGGAATACCTTCCTCCAGTCGCCGGATCTTCTGGATGCGGACTACGGTCTGAGAACGAACAAGAACATCTTTTTCGCCGGTCAGATGACGGGGGTGGAGGGATATATCGAATCCACGGCTTCGGGGTTTGTTGCTGGAATCAACGCCGCACTCCGTGCAGAAGGGAAGGAACCCTATCTCTTCCCGAGAGAAATGATGACGGGGGCAATGGCGTACTACGTCTCCCATGGGGACAAGACCACGTTCCAGCCCATGAACGCCAATTTTGGGGTGATGCCCATGCCGAAGGAGAAAATCCGCGGCGGTAAACGGATGCGGAACGAAGTCATTGCCAAACGCGCTCTGGCAATGGCGGATGAAGTAAGCGGAATACTGGAAACACTGTAAACAGGAGTGGGTATGAATATTATCATTGACGCAATGGGCGGTGACAATGCGCCGGAGGAAATCGTCAAAGGCGCGGCTCTTGCAGCACAGAAATACAAATCCAAACTGACTCTCGTGGGCAACAAGGACATCATCGAGCGTCATCTGAAGGAAGCCGATGCCGACACCAGAAACATGGAAATCGTACATACCGATACGGTGATCACCATGGAAGATGAGCCTCTGTCGGTAGTGCGGGCAAAGAAGGATTCCTCCATGACGAAGGGACTTCAGTTATTGAAAGAAGGGGGAGACGGTTTCATCTCCGCCGGCAACACGGGGGCGCTTCATGTGGGATCCACCTTGATCATCCGCACCATGAAGGGCGTGCAACGCTCCGGTATCGCCACGGTGCTTCCGTTTGAACGCCCCATTCTGATGATGGACTGCGGCGCCAACGTCAGCGTAACGGCGGACAATCTGGAGCAGTGGGCAATCATGGGAAGCATCTATATGAAGAACGTGCTGGGGGTGGAAAATCCCGAAGTGGGACTTCTCAACAATGGTACGGAAGAGCACAAGGGAACCCAGGTGCAGATCGATGCTTACAAAAAACTGACGGAAAATGAACATATTCGCTTTGCTGGGAACGTGGAAGGAAAACAGCTTCCTCTCAGCCCCTGCGATGTGATCGTAACCGACGGCTTTACCGGAAACGTGACCTTGAAGCTGGTGGAAGGGCTGTCCAAGTACTTCTTCGGTATGCTGAAGGATATGTACACGAAAAACGCCATGACCAAGCTTTCCTTCCTGGTGATGAAGGATCCGCTCAGAGAAATCAAGCACAATTTTGATGCAGCGGAATACGGTGGCGCACCCCTTCTGGGACTGCAGAAGCCGGTGATCAAAGCCCACGGCAGCTCGGATGCCAGAGCGATTCTCAACGCAGTACGCCAGACGGAGGCCTTTATCCGAACCGGCGTCATCGCGGAAATGGCACAGTCCATGGAGAAGCTTGCCGCAAAAAACCGGGCACAGGAATAAACGAGTACAGGCAAACAACAGAAAAGAGGAAATCTATGAATCAGGAACAGCTGCCGATGGAGAAACTGGAAGAGAGAATCGGCTATACCTTTCAGAACAGGGAGCTTTTGAAGGAAGCCCTTACCCATTCTTCCTATCACAACGAAATGAAATCCCGCGGAGAGATCTGCGCGTTCAATGAACGGTTGGAATTTCTGGGGGACTCGGTGCTGTCCATCGTGGTCAGTTCCTATATCTTTGAAAAATACCGAAACAAGCAGGAAGGGGATCTGACCAAAATCCGGGCTTCCGTGGTCTGCGAAAAGGCACTCGCCAAGTTCGCGGGAAAAATTGCCCTTGGGGACTATATGTTTCTCGGTCACGGGGAAGTGATGAACAACGGAAGATCCCGTCCTTCCATTACCGCCGACGCATTTGAAGCCCTGCTTGCCGCTATGTATCTGGATTCCGGTGAGCAGTTTGAAGCCGTGGAACGGTTTGTGCTCCCCTTCATTTCGGCGGAAATCAAGCAAATTGCGGAAAACGGCGTGTTTGTTGACTATAAAACCTCCCTGCAGCAGATCGTTCAGCAGGCAAGCGGCGAGATTCTCGAATATGTGCTGGTAAAAGAAGAGGGACCCGACCACGATAAGGAATTCAGCGTGGAAGCCCGACTCAACAGCAATATCATCGGACGCGGTGTGGGCAGAACAAAGCGGCAGGCGGAACAGAAGGCGGCACATGAGGCGCTGATTCTCTTCGGAGAACTTTCGGAATGAGGAAACGGCACGCCAATATTCCCATCTTCATCCCCCATCTGGGATGCCCGAATCGGTGCGTATTCTGTAACCAGCGCACCATATCGGGCGTTTGTTCTTTTCAAGCGGAGGATGTGCGGGGGCAGATCGAAGCCGCACTTGCCACCATTTCTCCCGGTACGGAATGCGAAATCGCCTATTTTGGCGGATCTTTTACGGCAATCCCCAGGGAAGACATGGTGTTCCTTCTGAATCTCGCAGAGGAGTATGTCAAAGTGGGACGCGTGTCCGGCATCCGGATGTCCACCCGTCCTGACTGCATCCGTGAGGAAATTCTCGACATTCTCGACGGCTATACCATCTCGGCGGTGGAACTGGGGATTCAGTCCTTCTCCGACTCCGTCCTGACTGCATCCAGGAGAGGGCACACAGCGGAGGATTCGCGCCGCGCCATGACCTTGCTCCGACAGGGAGGATATGCCGTGGTGGGGCAGATGATGGTGGGACTGCCCGGAGCGACGATGGAGGACGAGGTGGAATGCGCCCGAAGAATCTCGGAACTGGGAGCAACCGCCGCACGGATTTATCCCACCCTCGTGTTTCGGGATACGGAGCTGTACCGGCAGATGACGGCGGGGAAATATACGCCCCTGTCCTTGGACGAAGCGGTTGCCCGATGTGCGGCAGCACTGGACGTGTTTCTTGAACACAACGTGGAATGCCTCCGGATCGGACTCTGCGAGAGCGAGAATCTCCACGAGGCGGATACCTTTGCCGCAGGACCGAATCACCCTGCCATGGGGGAACTGGTCAGAGGCGAAATCTACTGGAACCGCATCCGGACTGAACGGACTGCCGTGCCGATTTCATCGGAAAATGGACTGCGGATTGAGGTGCCAAGAGGGGAACTCTCCGCCGCAATCGGACAAAACGGACGCAACAAACAGCGGATTCGCGAGGAATTTGCTGTAAAAACCATTCAATTCACAGAAAACAACAGCCTAAAGCGATATCATATTCTTTTACATCAAATCGACTGAAAGAAAATCGGGAGGACAAGGGATTGTACTTAAAATCACTGGAACTGCACGGCTTCAAATCTTTTCCCGAACGAACCGTTCTGAAATTCAACAGTGGCTCCACCATTATCGTGGGACCAAACGGAAGCGGAAAATCCAATATCACCGATGCCATGCGCTGGGTGCTGGGGGAGCTGTCCTCCAAGAGCATCCGAGGAAACAAAATGGAGGACGTGATTTTTGCCGGCGCGGATGACCGCAAGCCCATGAGCTTTGCGGAGGTGTCCGTCACCTTTGACGACAGCGCCGAGCCACGTACCTTGAACGTGCCCTACGACGAAGTGACCGTCACCCGCCGTTACTATCGGAGCGGCGACAGCGAATATTTCATCAACCGGAAGAAAGCCCGTTTGCGCGATATT
>JAZSQX010000189.1:0-2789 GCA_045538235.1 Eubacteriales bacterium | reverse complement strand
AAGACCGCTTGGCCTCCGACTTACCTCCCCGGTTTCGATGTCCATGGTAATCAGATGAAATTCCACCGTGGACTGGGAATAGTCCTCGCTATACGTCCACTTGGTGGTAACAAGGACGTAATGACCATCGATTCCGATGAACGGAGTGCCGGAACTGTATCCGTACTTTTCCTGGTCATAGGACACACGATATTCCGATGGTGTGCCGCCAGCCAGGGGGATTGCGCCCAAACATTGCTCGTTCAAATAATCCTTGTACCAGCCATCCGGCAGGGATTCTTCTTCCATGGGTTTCGACCAGTCGATGAGTTCCCGCTCCACTTCCTCGCCCAGCTCATTCCGGGTAATGTAATATTCCCGGTTAAAAGCGAAGTAAACCTGGTCATTTGCGTACATCATGTTGCCAATGTAGCTGACTCCCTCGGGAAGGGTCAGTTCTGTTCCGGCATAAACGTGGGTGCGCTTTTCTTTCGGAGGCTCCTTCTTTTTTCCACAGGACGTGAGGGAGCCGAGAGCGGTCAGCATCAGAACCACCGCCAGAACAAGCGAAAGAATCCGTTTTGTCATACCATTACCTCATTTCAGAAGAATTTCACCCCACCGGGCGTATTACAATATCCAATTTCGTTTTAACGTCGTTTTTTGCGGGATGCGCGGATCCGCCGCACTTGGTTTTTCACGCTGTCCGTCACCGTGTAGCCCGATGCCCGGAGCAGAACAAAGGAGAGAAGCAGTCCGCCCACGCAAAGCCCCGCCGCGATCCCTTCCGGAATCATCAAAAGCGCGCATCGGTAGTCATAAATCCGCGCCGCATCCTCCCAGTAGGGATAGAGAATCCGGTTCTGTGCAATCCACGCGTAGGGAAGCAGTTTCATGTTTTCAAAGCGATTTTTCACGGAGAAGCGATCGGTGGCTTCCCGGATGACGGAGGTATCCTCATTCAGCGACACTGCTCCGCTGAAAATACCGGAAGCAAAGGCTCGAACGGGATTGGGAAGTGCCGCTTCAAAGAAAGTCAGGGAAGCGGAGCCGATCTTCCGGTACCCGGGCAGGCTCATATACAGCCGGGGAGAATCCCCCACGGTGTAGCCTTCCACCCCTTTTTCGGGACGTCGGGCAACCCCCACCACGGTAAATTCTTCCCCGCCGATGGTGACCGTCATGCCCACGATATTTTCCGCACCGAACACCTTCCACGCCAACTCCCGATCCATGACGACCCCCATGGGACTCGAGGGATCGTTCAAAAATCCCGTTCCATAGGCGAAGGACATGGGGTGAAACACGAAGAAATCCCCTTTTACCGCCATGGTTTCCGCCGTTGCCCGCCCTTTCGGTCCCTCAACTGCCAGGGTGGTCTGGGTTCCGGCACACCATGCCAAGGAGCGTCCGTTTTCACTGGGGGTAATGGAAGCGTTCAGGAGGGCGTTGTCGATGGCGTTCACCCATCCGTCCACCGTCTCATCGGAAAAGCCGTGTTCCGTTTCGGTGTACGCCGTCATGACCGCGTATCGATCCCCCTTTGCCGACCAGCGTTCCCCCGCACGAAGGAAATCCGGCTGTGCTTTCATCAAGGAAACGGACAACTCTGCCAGCCCCACCAGCAAAAGTCCGATGAGCCCGACGAGGAGGCAGATCCCCGCTCCCTTGAGGATTTTTTTATTTACGTTTTCGTTCACGACAACCCCCGATATTCTCAGGTTTCTGCCAGACGAACCGGCTGACCGTCCGAAATGGGCGTATCGGAATTGGTGATGACAAACTCACCGCCCGCGAGCCCACTCACCGCCGACTGGGTGTTGTCCGATGCAATGACCGTCACATCCACCCGCTTGGCAGTGTATCGAATGTTCAGCGGGGTCTTCTTGGATTCCACCACCAGCACAAAGGTGCCTTCGTTGTCCTGACGGATAGCAGAATTGGGGAGAATGCTGTCGTAGGACTGATTCTTTTCTCCCATGGAGAAGGTGAGGGACAGCCCCTCGTATACGTTGTCACCCATCACTTCGATCTTGATGATGCGGTTCCGTCCCTGACTTGTGGGATCGGTACGCACCTGCACGATGGAGGCGGATACGTTCGAATACATCCAGTTGTTGACGACCGTACAGGAGGTACCCACCTGAATGTTCCGGGATTCCTCCGCAGGCATGGAGATTTCACACACGTAGCCCCGATCGGCAATCTCAATGGATGCCACCGTATTGCCGCTGGTCACGGTGTCGCCGGGAAGATAGTTGACGGCAACCACACGTCCCGCAATGGGAGCGGTCACGTCCGTGTTCTCGGGAGCGTTCTGATAGGAGGCGATTTTCTCCTCCAGTTTGGTCAGACGGGATTTCTGGCTCTCCCGTTCCTGCTTGGTGCGGGTACTGCTCTGAGCCTGGGTCGCTTCGGTGATTTTCAGCTGGGTTTCCAGTTCCGAAACGGTATTCTGTTTTTCTTCGATGGCCTTTTTAATTTCGTCCGGGGTCTTGAAGGAGCCGGAAGCGCTCTCTTGATTCCTCAGCCGTTCCAGTTCCTTGTTTTTGGCTTTCTTTTCTCCTTCGAGAACGTCCATCTCGTTTTCGTATTCCACCAGAACGGCTTCCCAGGACTGTGCCACGCCCTCTGCCGTCATCTGCTTCCGGAGAGATTCCACCTTGGTTTTCGCCGTGTTGTAAGCGGTTTCGGCTTCCGTCAGATCATCCGAAACTTTGCTGTGCTGTTTCCGGGCTTCTTCCAGTTCCTGTGCCACCGCATAATCCAGCACGTCGTCCACTTCCGGCATTCCGAGGATGTTGAGTTTG
>JAZSQX010000083.1:0-3033 GCA_045538235.1 Eubacteriales bacterium | reverse complement strand
CGTCGTCTTCCACTTCGATGTCGTGCCACTTCCCGAAGTACATATGGGCGCTGACCTTCTTCGGCAGACCGCAGATCCACTGCCACAGGTCCAGATTGTGGGGACACTGGTTCAGGAGAACACCGCCGCCCTCTCCGCTCCAGGTGGCTCTCCACGCGCCCGAATCGTAGTACGCCCTGGTAATTCAGAATGTTTTTCACGCTATCGGGGAGAAGATTCAAATGTGCCAGACATGGCAAAATGGCAGGGAAACTTGCTCTGAAACGCTCCCATTCTTCGCGTTTTATTTCATGATTTTCCCATATCCCCTTGACGAATCCTCCAAAAAGTTGTATGATTAATAGGTAAAGACTTCCAAAGGATCGAACTATGTCAAATCTTCTTTCGCTGATCCGGCCGCGTAAGGACGTGGACATGACGGAAGGTCCCATCATGGGGCATCTGATCCGTTTTGCCATCCCCCTTCTCATCGGCAACGTGTTTCAGCAGTTTTATAACACCGTGGACTCCTGGGTGGTGGGAAACTACGTCTCCAAAGACGCCTTCGCCGCTGTTGGTTCCGTGGGTCCCATTATCAATATGCTCATCGGCTTCTTTCTGGGGCTGTCCAGCGGTGCCGGCGTGGTGATTTCCCAGTACTACGGCGCCAAGCAGCATGAGAAAGTCCGCCAGACCGTCCACACCGCTATTATCATGACCCTGATTCTCGGAGTTCTCTTCACCTTCATCGGGCTGTGGATGACGCCATATATGCTGGATTTCATGAAGACCCCCGACAGCGTTCTCCCCGAATCTACCGCCTATTTGACCATCTATTTCAGCGGGATTATCGGGCTGATGCTGTACAACATCGGCTCGGGCATTCTTCGTGCGGTGGGGGATTCCCAGCGTCCCTTCTATTTCCTCGTATGCTCCGCACTCCTCAACGTGGTGCTGGACTTGCTCTTCGTTCTGGTCTTCCACATGGGGGTAAAGGGGGTTGCACTCGCCACGATCATCGCCCAGGGTGTCTCCGCCGTTCTGACCATCGTCACTCTCATGCGCTCCGACTCCTGCATTCGCCTTTCCGTGAAGCATCTGCGGATCGACTGGGATGCGCTCGGGAAAATCTTCCGGGTCGGCATTCCCGCCGCTTTGCAGATGATGATCACGTCCTTTTCCAACATTTTCGTTCAGTCCTACATCAACTACTTCGGCGACAATTGCATGGCGGGCTGGACAGCGTATTCCAAGATTGACCAGCTTATCTTCCTGCCCATGCAGTCTCTGGCGCTGGCTTCCACCACCTTCGTGGGGCAAAATCTTGGCATCGGACGGGTTGACCGTGCGAGAAAGGGGATCCGTTCCGCTCTCCTGATGTCCTTTGCGGCAACGGTCATCGTCATGATCCCCGTCATCGCCGCCGCTCCCCATCTGGTGGCGTTCTTCAACGACGATCCCGCTGTGGGGGAATTTGGGACTCTGTTTCTGCGGTACATCACCCCCTTCTACGTCCTCTGCTGTGTGAACCAGGTCTACTCCGGGGCACTCCGGGGTGCGGGCAACTCGAAAATCCCCATGATCATCATGCTTCTATCCTTCGTGCTGTTCCGGCAGATCTATCTGTTCGTGATGGCAAACTATATCGCCAACGAAATTCTCCCCATCGCCATGGGATATCCCGCCGGCTGGCTGGTGTGCAGCGCGATCACCGCTCTTTATTACCACAAGGTTCCGCTGGATAAGGTGAAGTTGATCCGGCAGGAAAAAGCATAATTTTTCGCAAACAAAAAAGGGACTGGCGTCGGGCGACGTACCGTCCCTTTTGTGTTTCTCTCGAATTATCCCGTCACAATCAGCAAAAACTGCCCGATGGGATACAGCCACCAAATCAAAAACTGGTACTTCCGGCACCCCATCAAAATATCTCGTCCAATGATGACATCGGAGAAAAAGAAGGATGCCGCTCCCAACGCTGCCAAAGCGGAAAGAGGATGGGAAGAAAACGCTCCCCAGGCATAGGCGCAAATGACGGAGCAGTTAGACGTGATGAGAAAAAGGTATCCGAGCGCAAGAGGAAACATTGTCCGCTGCGTCATGTTCCGGCAAAAATACCAGAGTGTCAGAATGCCCACCGCCCACGCACCAAAGAAACCCGGATTGAAAAGAGAGCACCCGGTTCGATCTAACAGCACGAAGAAGGCGGCAAGATAACACAGGTGCGCCGCCATGAAAAAGCCCGCACCCGTCAGAAACGGATTTCGTAACCTCTTGGCAACGGGCGGATCATTCATGAGCGCAATATCTCCAAATGAAGACAGCACCATTGCCCCAAAGCAGATCCAGCGATCCGCACTTCCCTGCCAGATTGCCAGGATTCCGGCAAAAAGAGAGAGACAGCACGTCAAAACCAGCGCACCCGGCAGTCCAAACCAGCGAAAATAGCGATCCATCCTTATCCTCGCTTATCCGAGATACGCGAGAATCTCCGCCGCGTTGGTGTCGGGCTTCACCTTCGGCATGATTTTCTCGATGAATCCGTTCTCATCAATCACAAAGGTTGTCCGGACAATCCCCATGCTCACCTTGCCGTAGAGCTTCTTTTCCTGCCACACCCCGTAGGCTTCAATGGCAACCCGGTCGGGATCGGACAACAGCACAAAGGGAAGCTGGTATTTTTCCGCGAATTTCTCATGGGAGGCAGTGCTGTCCCGGCTGATGCCGATCACATCCACGTTCTTTTCCCGGAATGCGTCATAAGTCCCGGCAAATGCGCACGCCTGTCTGGTACATCCGGGGGTGTTATCTTTCGGGTAGAAATACAGCACCACTTTTTTTCCACGGAAATCCGACAGAGAAACGGGATTCCCCACCTTGTCATTCAACGTAAAATCCGGTGCTTTGGCTCCGATTTCCATCATATTTCTTCTCCTTTTGCTCACTTGCCGCCAGATATCCCAACCCGGCAGTTTTTTCTTTATTGTATCACAAAACCTCACATGGCACAAGAGAAAAACAAAAAAAGCCCGCTTCCGCAAGGCAAAAATCCTATAA
>JAZSQX010000119.1:0-11163 GCA_045538235.1 Eubacteriales bacterium | reverse complement strand
AGGGACGCATTGCCATGGGGTCACGGCGAACGACGCCAGCGGCACCGGCAGCAGCAGCGGTGGTTTCGGAAGCCATGATGGAGCCTACGAAGGTACCATTCTGCCAGGAGGTGGACTGATATACCAGGGGAGCGGTCTTAGCCCGTCTGCCGCCGAATACGATGGCAGAGATGGGAACGCCCGCGGGATTGTTGAATTCAGAGGAGAGGCAGGGGCAGTTGACTGCCATAGCGGTGAACCGGGAGTTGGGATGCGCACCGGCGGTCTTGACCTTGTCGTACTTGTCGTAGGTCTTGTAGTCCCAGTCCTCGCCGCGCCAGTTCTTGGCGTTGTGAGGCGGGTTGTTGTCCAGCCCTTCCCACCAGATGGTGTTGTCGTCCAGGTTGTGGCAGACGTTGGTGAAGATGGTGTTCTTCATGCAGGTGTGGAGGGCGTTGGGGTTGGACTTTTCGTTGGTACCGGGAGCCACGCCGAAGAAGCCGTTTTCGGGATTGACTGCCCAGAGACGACCGTCTGCACCCACGCGGAGCCATGCGATATCGTCGCCCACGCACCATACCTTGTAGCCCTTCTTCCGGTAGATTTCCGGAGGAATCAGCATTGCCAGGTTGGTCTTACCGCAGGCGGAGGGGAATGCGGCGCTGATATACTTGATTTCGCCATTGGGGAATTCAATGCCGAGGATGAGCATATGCTCTGCCATCCAGCCTTCCTTGCGGCCAAGGTAGGAAGCAATGCGGAGAGCGAAGCACTTCTTGCCCAGCAGTACGTTTCCGCCGTAACCGGAGTTCACGGACCAGATGGTGTTGTCTTCGGGGAAGTGGCAGATATAGCGGTTTTCTTCGTCCAGTTCTGCCTTGGAGTGGAGACCCATGATGTAGTCGGGGCTGTCACCCAGTGCTTCGAGAACAGCGGTGCCAACGCGGGTCATGATGAGCATATTGAGAACGACGTAAATGGAGTCGGTGAGCTCAATGCCGTATTTTGCAAAATCGGAGCCTACGATACCCATGGAATAGGGGATAACATACATCGTTCTGCCCTTCATGGAACCGCGGTACAGCTTTGTCAGCTTTTCATAGCATTCAGTGGGATCCATCCAGTTGTTGATATTGCCAGCATCTTCCTTGTTCGAAGTGCAGATAAAGGTTCTGCCTTCCACGCGGGCAACGTCATTCACAGCGGTGCGATGGAGATAGCATCCGGGGAGTTTTTCCTCGTTCAGCTTGATCATTTCTCCCGTGGAGCAGGCTTCCGCTCTGAGGGCTTCTGCCTGTTCTTCCGTGCCATCGATCCAGACAATTTTGTCAGGACACGTGAGAGCAGCCATTTCTTCAATCCAAGAGGCAACGTGCTTGTTGTTTACCATAAATACTCCTTAACTTTATTTAATGTAGTGTTTCGTCCAAATCACATCGGTGATCAACAATAATATTATACACTAACAACCCTCCGATTTCAATAGGTGTGAGATGAAATTCTTTTCCATTTTACAATTTTGTAATATTACAACAATGCAAGGTGTGAACAGGGGAATGATTTATCTATTATCACATCAAACGGGCTGGGAAAACCGTGAAGTTACGGGGAGAACAAATTGCTGAAAAATTCGAAAAAATCGCGAACAAGTGTTTACTTTTTTGGCGGAATATGTTATAATAAAGAAAACAAGGTCAAAACACCGCAGAAAAAAACGATTTTTGGGTAAAAATGCGGCATGAGGTGGATATGATGACGCTCAGCGAGAAAGAACAGCAGATTTACGACTATATCCGGGAGAACATCCGTAAGAACGGGTATTCGCCTTCCATCCGGGATATTTGCAGTGCTCTTGGAATCAAGAGTACCTCCACGGTGCACACGTGTCTCGAAAAGCTGGAGAAAAAGGGATATATCCAAAAGGAAAACGGCAAGAGCCGCACGGTACGGATCGAGGGTGTCAGTCCCGAGGAGCTCGAAGAACGGCAATCGTTCACGCGGGTTCCCATTCTGGGCAGAGTGACGGCGGGGCAGCCCATTCTGGCGGTGGAGAATTACGAGGGCTTTATCCGCTATCCCGAATCCCCGCGTCCCACACCGGCGGGAGAATTGTTTGCCCTTCGAGTGCGCGGCACCAGTATGATCGAAGCCGGCATTCTGGACGGGGACATCGTGATTGTGGAACGCACCTCCACGGCTGAAAACGGGGACATTGTAGTGGCACTTTTAGACGATGAGGCGACGGTCAAGACCTTCTACAAGGAAAACGGTCACTTCCGACTTCAGCCGGAGAACCGCACCATGTTTCCCATCATCGTCAACAGCCTGATGATCCTTGGCAAGGTTGTGACCAGCATTCGGTTTTATTGATTTTTTGAAAAATTTTACCGCATAACAGCGGAAATTACGATAGGAGAAAGATTATGGCAAATGAAAAAATTCAGGGCATGGGCTTCCATCATGTTGCCCTCAGAGCGGTGGATTTTGACAAATCCCTGCAGTTTTACACCGAAGGTCTCGGACTGAAGGTAGCCTGTTCCTGGGGCGAAGGGGACGGCAGAGCCGTGATGCTGGACATGGGCGACGGCGGCATTCTGGAAATGTTCGCTGCCGGAACCGAAGAAGCTCGCAGCAATCCCAATTTCCTGCACCTGGCATTCAAAGTGGACGACGTAGATGCGGCATTCCAGATCGCACTGGCGGCAGGTGCTACGGTGAAATCCGAGCCCCGCGTGGTGCCCGTGGAGGCGAAGCCCGAAAAAATCAACATCAACTGTGCGTTCGTGTTCGGTCCCGACGGAGAACAACTGGAATTTTTCCGCTTTGTTTGATCAAAAACCGTCGGCAATGGAAATGAAATGTATAGATGATACAGATGGGAGAAATACTATGATCGCTACCATGGTACTGGTGCACGTTCTTCCCGAATTCGTGGAGGAATTTGTGAAAATTACGGAATACAACCATGTCAACTCCCGGAAGGAACCGGGGAACGTCCGCTTTGACGTTCTGCGGGACAACGGGGATTCGGGTCGATTCGTTTTGTACGAGGTCTACCGGGATACCGAATCTGCTGCGGCTCACAAGGAAACCGAGCATTACAAGAAATGGCGGGAGACCGTGGCGCCCATGATGGCGGAGCCCCGCCGCAGCATCCCCACCACGCCCCTTTGCTTTGACTGAGGCATTCTTTCAGTCCGACGGGCTGACCTTGGCGGAAACCCTCATCGGGATGACTTTGGTGCATCGGGTAAACGGTGTCGAACTGTGCGGGATTATCACCGAGACGGAAGCGTATATGGGGGTCACTGACCGGGCATCCCACGCTTACGGAGGCAGGAGAACCCGCCGTACCGAGACCATGTATCTGCGGGGCGGTCATGCGTATGTCTACCGGATCTACGGGATGTACGACTGTATGAATGTGACCGCATCCACGGAGGGAAACCCGGAGGCGGTGTTGATCCGAGGGATTTTCCCTTGGTTGGGCGTGGACGAGATGCTCCAGAACCTGCGGCAGAGAAGCCGACGGCGGGGGATTCTTCCGTCGTCAGAGGAGTTGTCGAAGAAAGCCCTGTATGCCTTAACGAACGGTCCCGGAAAGCTGTGCAATGCCATGGCGATCGGACGGGAACGGGACGGGGCGGATCTTCGCGGCGGAGACTTCTTTCTGCGGGACGACGGCTGGCATGCTGAGCGAATTTGCCGCAGTTGTCGCATTGGAATTGACTACGCGGGGGAGGCGGCAGCATATCCCTGGCGGTTCTTTGCGGATTGCCGGAATGGGGTTCCCATGCTCCACCGGATTACCGATGATATGGCAGAAATTTTGTGACAATCAAACAGAAAAGCTCCCTGGTATCACACCCTGATGGATCCGGGAGTTTTTTTATCCCCGATCCTCTCGTGAAAATGTGATTCTTGCCTGAATTTTCGACGCAAAAAGTGAAAAAATAACAGATTTTTTCAAATTCACATGACGGAAGTGTGACGGGATTTCTGTTAAACTTGTATATCATGCCATAAACGGTCGCATTTTGGAAAAATAAAATTAAATAAAATGCCAAAATCCCCTTGCAATGGAAGATTCGTTGATGTATAATAATGGTAAGGGAAAGGATGGATGAAAAAATGAACCGAACAGCATATCTGGAAAAGCCGGAGACGGACAACAAACATGAGCTTCCGGTGTATCTTTTCCATCAGGGAACCAATTTTACTGCCTATCAGTTTCTGGGAGCGCACAGATTGGAGACGGAAGAGGGGCTTGCCTATTCCTTCCGGGTGTGGGCACCGAATGCCACGCGGGTGGTTCTGCGGGCAGATTTTACCGATTGGCACGAGGGCGTTCCCCTTCGGCAAATCAACGATCAGGGAATTTGGGAATTGATTTTGCCTGCGGAGGAATCTCTCCACGGAAAATACTATAAATTTGCAGTGACGGGGCGGGATGGTGTAACCCATCTGAAAGCCGACCCCTACGCCTTTGCCTCCCAGACCCACAGAGAAACGGCATCCATTGTGTGTGATCCTTCAGACTTTGTGTGGAACGACCGGGAGTGGATGCGGAAACGAAGCGCGGTTGTGTGCCCCAAGCATCGGGGATTCCGCCCGAAAACGGAGCATTTTTACAGCGCGCCCATGAATATCTACGAAATGCATCTGGGCTCCTGGCGCACCATGGACGGCAAAACCACGGCGGAAGGCACCAATTATTTGAACTACCGGGAAATTGCCGATCGGCTGGCGGTATACGTTTCCCAGATGGGGTATACCCATGTAGAGTTGATGCCCGTGATGGAGCATCCCTTTGACGGCTCCTGGGGGTATCAGGTGTGCGGCTATTATGCGCCGACTTCTCGTTACGGCACACCGGATGATTTCCGCTATTTCGTCAACCGACTCCACGAAGAGGGAATCGGGGTGATCCTCGACTGGGTGCCCGCTCATTTTCCCAAGGATGAGCACGGGCTGTATGAGTTTGATGGGCAGCCTTTGTACGAATACCAGGGATGGGATCGAATGGAGAACCGGGGATGGGGAACCCGCTATTTTGACGTGGGACGCCCGGAGGTGCAGTCCTTCCTGGTGTCCAATGCCCTGTACTGGTTCCGGGAATTTCACGTGGACGGTCTCCGAGTGGATGCCGTAGCAGCGATGCTCTATCTCGACTACGACCGGGAGCCGGGAAAGTGGGTTCCCAACGAGTACGGCAACAACCACAATCTGGAGGCAATCGCCTTTTTCAAAAAACTGAATACGGAAGTGTTCCGGGAATTTCCCGATGCCCTGATGATTGCAGAGGAATCCACCGCGTGGCCTATGATCACCAAGCCGGCACACGACGGGGGACTGGGCTTCAATTTCAAGTGGAACATGGGATGGGCAAACGATGTGTACGAATACGTGCAGACCGACCCCATTTTCCGGCGGCACATCCACAACAAGCTCACCTTTCCCCTGATGTACGCGTTCAGCGAAAACTATATTCTCCCCATCACCCACGACGAGGTGGTACACGGAAAGCGATCCATTATTGACAAGTGCTTTGGTCCCTACGACGACAAATTCGCGGGTATGCGGACACTGATTCTCTATATGATGACCCTGCCCGGGAAAAAACTCATGTTCATGGGAACGGAATTCGCTCAGTTCCGGGAGTGGGATTACCAGAATGAGCTGGAGTGGTTCATGACCGACTATCCCCGGCATGGGGAAATGCAGCAGTTTGTGGCGGCGGTGAATCATTTCTACCTCGACCATCCGGAGCTGTGGGAAATCGACGACTCCTGGGACGGATTCGAATGGATCGAAGCAGACCAGGCGGATGAAAACGTGATTTCCTACCGCCGAAAGGATAAGCGGGGTGACGAATTGTTGGTGGTACTCAATTTCTCCCCCGTTCAGAGAGAGAACTTCCCCCTGCGGGTTCCCAAAATGGGACGGTATGAAGAGGTATTTTCCACCGACTGCGTGGAATTCGGCGGCACCAATCATCGAAATGAAACGGGAATCCGGAGCCGTACCGTGAAAAACGACGACGGAAGCAAATACAGCGTGATCGACATGATGCTCCCCGCACTGGGAGGCGTGATTTTACAGAAACAGTCCAACAGCAGAGAATAACATTTTTATAGAATACGGAGGTTCGGTATGTACAAGAAACAAGAGTGTGTCGCTATGCTTCTTGCCGGCGGGCAGGGAAGCAGACTGTATACCCTGACGGAGAAAACCGCCAAGCCCGCGGTAAGGTTCGGAGGAAAGTACCGCATTATTGACTTTCCTCTGTCCAACTGCGTCAATTCCGGGATTTACACCGTGGGGGTGCTGACCCAATATCAGCCCCTCATGCTGAATGAATATATCGGAAACGGACAGCCGTGGGATCTGGACCGGATCCAGAGCGGGGTGATGGTGCTGCCTCCCTACCAGGGAAAGTCCGGTGCGGACTGGTACAAAGGAACAGCCAACGCCATTTACCAGAATCTGAATTTTATCAACCGGTACGACCCCGATTACGTCCTCATACTCTTCGGAGACCATATTTATAAAAAGGATTATGACAAAATGCTCCGCGCCCACAAGGAAAAGGGAGCTGACTGCACCATTGCTGTGCTGGAGGTGCCCATGGAGGAGGCAAGCCGCTTCGGAATCATGAACACCGATGACGATATGCGGATTGTGGAATTTGAAGAAAAGCCCAAGGTTCCCAAGAGCAATAAGGCGTCCATGGGGATTTATATCTTCAATCGGGATCTTCTGGAAAAATACCTGGTGGAGGATGAGGCGGATCCCACGTCCTCCAAGGATTTTGGCAAAAACATCATCCCGAAGATGCTGGCGGATGGGCGAAGCATGTACGCCTATCCCTTCTCCGGCTACTGGAAGGACGTGGCAACCATCCAGTCCCTGTGGGAAGCCAATATGGATCTCATCGGCGACGAACCCAATTTCGATCTCAGAGACCGGAACTGGCGCATCTACTGCCGAAACTATTCCGACCCGCCGCACTTTATCGGAAGCAATGCAAAAATTTCCGATTCGCTGATCACGGAAGGGTGCCAGATCGAAGGCATCGTGGAAAATTCCGTTCTCTCAAGCGGCGTGAAGGTGGCGAGAGGGGCCTATATCAAGGACTCGGTGATTATGAAAAACGTCACCGTGGCGGAGGGAACCACGATTAACTATTCCATTATCGACAGCGACACCACCATCGGCGCGGGGTGCGTCATCGGGCGTACCAAGGGGGACGGCGAAAAGATCACCCTGGTAGGGGCGGATCTCACCCTTCGCCCCGGCACCAACATCGAAGCCGGTGAAATGGTCAATGCCGAGTGGCTGGAAAACCATTCGGTTGGCAATGCATAAGGAAAGGACGGAATTGTACTATGTCAGCATCCGGAATCATTTTTTCCAATATTCACGACCAGAACATACCCGAGCTTACGCGGCTTCGTACCGTGGCATCGGTGCCCTTTGCCTGCCGCTATCGCTTTATTGACTTTACCCTGTCCAACATGGTCAACTCCAATATCTACAACATCAGCGTCATTACCCATTACAACTACCAGTCTCTGATGGATCACATCGGATCCGGGAAGGACTGGGATCTGGCACGGCGTTCCGGGGGGATCAAAATCCTGCCTCCCTACATCACGGCGTACGACGGCAACGTGAAGAGCTTGTATCAGACACGCCTGGAAGCACTCAAGAGCGTCAGCTATTCCATCAATCGGATTACAGACGAATACGTGGTGCTTTCCGACTGCGACGTCATCTGCAATGTGGACTTCAACGACATGATCGCCTACCACCGGAAGACGGGGGCGGATATGACGATTGCCGTGAAAAATGTGACGCTGACCCGGGAAATGGCGAAGATCAATCAGATGCTTTTCTCCGACTCTGACGGCAGAATCTACGACGTCCTTGCCTATCCCTCCAATTTCGAGGGAACGGCGGATATTTCCCTGAACATCATCGTCATGAGCACCGCCTATCTCAAGCAAATTGTGCTGGATGCCATTGCTCACAATCTTCACAGCCTGACCCATGACGTGATTGCGCGGAATCTGGATCGCATGAACTATCGGGTGTACAAATTCGACGGCTATTTCGCCAATATCAGCTCCTTCTCCGATTATTATCGGCACAGCATGGAATTGATCCACGATCCCATTGCGAGAGACTCCATTTTCGGGGTGAAAAACCGCCCCATTTATACGAAAGTGCGAAACTCCACCCCCGCGTATTACAGCACCACCTCCGCGGTGAAAAATTCCATGATCGCAGACGGATGCTTGATTGAAGGAACGGTGGAAAACTCCATCATCTTCCGTGGGGTCAAGGTGGGGCGGAATGCCACGGTGAAAAACTCCATTCTCATGCAGGATACGCTGGTGGAAGCCGGGGCGTTCCTCAACTACGTGATTACCGACAAAAATGCCGTCATCCGCGATGGGCAGATGCTCTGCGGAGCGGAAAGTCAGCCATTCTACGTCTCCAAGGGGCAGATGCTCTGAGGAACCGGAAGGAGGTACCATATGAAAATTCTTTACACCGCATCCGAGGCATTGCCGTATGTCTCCACGGGGGGACTGGCAGACGTGATGGGGGCACTTCCCAAAACGGTGAAAAAAATGCTGGGGCATAACGACGACGTGCGGGTGGTGATCCCCTTATACCCGTCGATCCGGGATAAATTCGCAAAAGAACTGGAGCTTGTCTGCGAGATTAACGTGCGCCTGTCCTGGCGGAACCAGTACTGCGGCATCTGGAAAATCGTTTCCGAACGGGTGACGTACTACTTTATTGACAATCAGTACTATTTTGATCGCCACTTCCTCTATGGCAATTACGACGATGGGGAACGGTTTGCGTTTTTCTCCAAGTGCGTGCTGGAGCTGATGGCGGCGGTGAATTTCTACCCCGACATTCTCCACGCCAACGACTGGCAGACCGCCCTTTCGGTGATCTACCTGAAACGGAAATACTCCCATCTGGAGGAATACCGGGGTGTGGCAGCGCTGTTTACCATTCACAACATCGACTACCAGGGTGTTTTTGATTTCAACATTCTCAGCGACGTGTTTGAACTGCCCGAATGGGATCGGAACATCGTGGAATACAACGGATGCATCAATCTCCTTAAGGGTGCCATCGCCTGTGCGGATTTGATCAATACCGTCAGCCAGACCTACGCATCGGAAATCCTCACGGAATTTTTCGCAAGCGGGCTCCACCACATTCTTCGCCAGGCGAATACGGAAGGAAAACTCTTCGGCATCGTCAACGGCATCGACGTGGATTACTACAGCGCGGAGACCGACCCCGACATTGCCGAAAACTTTACCGCGGATGATCTGAGCGGCAAGGCGGCGGATAAGCGGGAACTCCAGCAGCTCTGCGGTTTTGAGGAGGATCCGGAGATTCCCATTATTGCGATGGTGTCCCGGCTGGCGGCGCACAAAGGATTTGATCTGGTGTGCCGGGTGTTGGAGGAGATCGTGTGTCAGAACCGGGTGCAGTTCGTTCTTCTGGGAACCGGGGAACAGGCGCTGGAGCATTATTTCACGGATCTCGCTTATCGCTATCCCGATAAGGTGTGCGTGAAGCTGGAATACAATAAGGTGCTCTCGAAGAAATTCTATGCAGGGGCGGATTTGTTCCTCATGCCCTCGAAGAGCGAGCCCTGTGGACTGGCGCAGATGATCGCTTCCCGCTACGGAACGGTGCCCGTGGTACGTGAATGCGGCGGACTTGCGGACACCATCCGACCCTATAACGAATACGATGAAACGGGAAATGGCTTCTCCTTTGCCAACTACAATGCCCACGACATGAAACACGTGATAGATTATGCACTTGCCATGTATTCGGACAAGGCGAAATGGAGAAAACTTGTGAGAAATGTCATGAATGTGGATTTTTCGTGGAGCGTTTCAGCAAAAAAATACATTGATATTTATCGCAGTTTGATGTATAATAAAGAACAGTAAAAAGTGAATATTCACGCTTCGGCGCAGATTTCGTCAGTCGAACTGCGCCGAACCAAATTTTATGGAGCAGATAATATGGAAAAGAATCAGGTACCAAACGGAAACAATGTCAGAGAGAACATCGAGGCAAAGCTGACCCGCTATTTCGGCGTGGCGCCCGACGAGGCGACGGAAGAGCAGATCTACAAAGCGACGATTTTGAGCGTGCGGGATATTCTCACCCAAAAGAGGACGGGATTTCATGACAAGGTGAAAAAGAACCACCCCAAACGTGTGTACTATATGTGCATGGAGTTTCTGGTGGGGCGTCAGCTTCGGAACAACCTCCAGAATCTGGGCGTGACGGAAGAATACCGGGCGGCTTTGAAGGAAATGGGCTATGATTTGGAGCGAATCTATGAACTGGAACCCGATCCGGGACTGGGCAACGGGGGACTGGGACGGCTGGCTGCTTGCTTCCTCGATTCCCTCACCTCTCTGGATTACGCCGCCACGGGCTTCTCCATCTGCTACGAATACGGTCTGTTCAAGCAGCGGATCATCGATGGCAACCAGGTAGAACTCCCCGACAACTGGATGGGAGAGGGCGGATCCTGGTTGGTACCCCGCACGGATAAGGCGTTTACCGTGCGTCTGGGCGGTACCGTGGACGAGAAGTGGGAAAACGGCAAGTGCAGCATCACCTACGACAACTACCAGGATGTGCGTGCCGTCCCCTATGATATGATGGTGTCCGGTGCCAATTCCGAGGCGGTGAGCGTTCTTCGCCTGTGGAAAGCGGTGGACATGACCAGTTTCAATATGAATCTGTTCTCACAGGGGCAGTACGTCCGCGCCATTCAGGAGACCTCCAATGCAGAAGTGATTTCCAAGGTGTTGTATCCCTCCGACGAGCACGACGAGGGCAAGCTCCTCCGGCTGACTCAGCAGTATTTCCTGGTATCTGCGTCCCTTCAGAGCATCATTGCCGATCATCTGGCGGCTTACGGAACCCTGTACAATTTCGCGGACAAAGTGGCGATTCACATCAACGATACCCATCCCGCTTTGTGCATTCCCGAACTGATGCGGATTCTCATGGATGTGTATTCCTACTCCTGGGACAGTGCATGGTCGGTGGTAACCAAGGTCATGACTTACACCAACCATACTGTTCTGCCCGAGGCGCTGGAAACCTGGAACGAAG
>JAZSQX010000120.1:0-3467 GCA_045538235.1 Eubacteriales bacterium | reverse complement strand
ATATAGTCGAACCGGATTCCGGAGCGGATGAAGACCTTCTTCACGCCCTGTACGGCTTCAATCTGCTTCAGCAGCTGGATGTACTCGCTGTGATCCGCCTTGAGATTGGGGCAGGGCTTGGGGAACAGGCACCGCTTTCCGGGACACACGCCCTTCTCGATCTGTTTATCGCAGGCGGGCTTCCGGAAGTTTGCGGTAGGACCTCCCACGTCGTGGATGTATCCCTTGAAATCGGGCATCGCGGCGATCTGCTCCGCCTCTCGGACGCAGGATTCGATGCTCCGGGAACGGACGGCGCGTCCCTGATGGAAGGCGATGGCGCAGAAATTGCACGCACCGAAGCATCCCCGGTTGTGGGTGATGGAAAACTTCACCTCCGAAATGGCGGGAACTCCCCCCATGGATTCGTACATGGGATGATAGGTGCGGGCATAGGGCAGGGCGTAAACCTCGTCCAGTTCCTCCCGTTCCAGGGGCGGCTGCGGGGGATTGACCACCAGCATCTTGCCGTCGTAGAACTCCACGATGGCCTTGCCCCGGATGGCGTCGTTGTTCCGGTACTGAATCCGGAAGGCATCGGCGTAGGTTTTCTTGTGTTCTTTCAGTTCATCATAGGTGAAGCCGTTCGGGAGTCCCTCTTCATCGGTTCCCTGTGCACAGGGATAATTCAGTTTCTCCCCGATTTTCGCAACGTATGCCGTTCCCCGCACATCGCGGATTTTTTTTACCGGCACCCCTTTGTCGAGCAGTTGTGCCAGACGCACCACGGAACGCTCTCCCATGCCGTACATGAGAATGTCCGCTTTCGAATCGATGAGGATGGAGCGGCGCACCGAATCCGTCCAGTAGTCGTAATGGGCGAAGCGGCGGAGGCTGGCTTCCAGTCCCCCGATGAGGATGGGCACGTCCCCGTAGGCTTCCCGGATCCGGTTGCAGTAGACGATCACCGCACGGTCGGGACGAAGACCCGCCTTGCATCCGGGACTGTAATAATCCTCACTGCGGCGTTTTTTTGCGGCGGTGTAGTGTGCCACCATGGAGTCGATGTTCCCGGAGGAAACGAGAAACCCGAGCCGGGGACGGCCGAATTTTTTGAAATCCGCCGTGGTGCGCCAGTCGGGCTGACAGAGCATGGCGACGGAGAATCCCTTCGATTCCAGTACCCGTCCGATGATGGCGGCACCGAAGGAGGGGTGATCCACGTAGGCATCGCCGTTCACGTAAACGAAATCGGGCTGCCCGCTCAGTTCATGGGGCTCCACGGGAAGAAAACGGTTGGACATAACAAAATCCTTTCGCGGGAAGAATGACTTGTTACCTCTATTATACCACACCAAAGCCGGGTGTGCAATGGGGAGAGGGAGGAACGGTGGGGAAAGTTTTCGATTTGTTTGACAAATCGGCGGTTGTGTGCTATAATAAATCAAATCGGTGCGATTCCGGTTATTTTTGGTAAGAGAAAGGATTTCTCCGTTATGAAACAGTTTTGGAAAAACGCGGTTTTGTTCTCCCTTCTGGCACTTCTTCTGCTCTCGTTGGGCGGATGCGGGAACAAGGAGGCGGGACCGGCGGGCGGAGAGTTAGGTGAACCCATCATGATTCAGATCGAAATGGAAAAGGGCGGCATCATCCGTCTGGAGCTGTACCCCGAAGCGGCACCCATCACGGTGGAGAACTTTGTGAAGCTGGCGAAAGAGGGCTTTTACGACGGCCTGATCTTCCACCGCGTCATCGAGAACTTCATGATTCAGGGCGGCGATCCCACGGGCACGGGCATGAGCGGCTCCGGCACGAACATCAAGGGCGAATTTGCCGTCAACGGCTGGAAGAACCCCATTTCCCACAAGCGGGGCGTGATCTCCATGGCACGGAGCAACCGTCCTGACAGCGCATCCTCCCAGTTCTTTATCTGCCACGCCGACAGCACCTATCTGGATGGCCAGTACGCGGCATTCGGCAAGGTGATCGAGGGCATGGAGGTAGTGGATGAAATCGCCTCCGTGAAGACGAACGCAAACGACAAGCCTCTCGAGGACGTGGTGATCAAGACCATCACCGTCATCGAGGACTGAGGCAGACAATCGAATTCAACACCCTTCGGGGTGTTTTTTCGTTTGCGGGGGAAGATTTCGGTGGGATGGGGAATACTATAAAACAGCAAACGGCAAAGAGAAACGGGGACGGGGTATGAAGCAGGGAGAGGAAGGACGGCTGATTTTCTGCATTGCGGCGGGGATCGCGCTGTGGCGGCTGGGAACGCGTGCGGCGGCGGTGCTGGTGCCTCTGGGAATCGCGTATGCGGCGGCGCGGATTGCCCGGCCAACGGGACTGTTTTTCGCCAAATTGTGCGGCGGGCGGGAACGGGTGGTGTGCAGTGTGTACGCGGTGCTGGTGTGCGGCGGGGTGATTTATGGCGTCTCTCTCTTGTCAGGAAAACTGATCAGCCAACTCTGGGCGCTTCTGGAAGATCTACCACGCTATGCGGAGGAGGCAGCCGCGCTCCTTTGGCGACTGTACGATCTGCTCCCATTCGGGGCGGAGGAGAGGGAGCGTGCCGCGGCGTTGTTTTCCGATGCCTTCGGGCAGGGAGCGTCGTGGCTGGTGAACGAATTGGGGGGACTCCTCGCAAAGGCAGTGCAGGGCGTGCCGGGCGGAGTGCTGTCAGTACTTGTGGCGGTGGTGGGCTTTCTCTATCTCACAGCGGATTTGCCCGGGGCGGGGAAGAGTCTGGCGTCCCTGGTTCCGGGGGATCTCCGAGAAGGGGCACGGCGACTGTTCGGGAACGCCTCGGATGCTATGTTTTCCTACCTGCGCGCCCATCTGATTCTGATGCTGGTGACGTTCATGGAACTGTCGGTGGGACTCAGCATTATCGGGGTGTCCACGCCGCTGGCATCGGGTCTTCTCATTGCTGCCGTAGATGCCCTCCCCCTCTTCGGATGCGGAACGGTGCTGGTTCCCTGGGCGGTATGGAACTTTTTCGCGGGGGATTTCCCCAAAGGCGTGGGACTTCTGATCCTCCTCGGCATCGTGTACGTGGTTCGCCAGCTCTTAGAACCCCGGGTGATCGGTCAGATGACGGGAGTGCACCCGTTCGTGGCGCTGGTGTGCGTCTTCACCGGCTGGAAAATCGCTGGAGTCATCGGGATGATCGCCGCTCCCATGCTCCTGCTCTGTCTGCGACCGGAGGGGGAAATGGGGGAAGACGATGGGGGATTTTTGAAAAACTCCCCCAAACCCCCAAAAACCTTCTGAAAGAGGGGGCAAGGGGGAATTGCGCCGCCATACCGTAGGGGCGACCGGACTTGACGAAGTCAACGTCCCGTCGTCCGCGTAGCAGAAAAGCGTATGTTCGCGAGACGAGAGTTTTCGTCTGCACGGACATACGCTTTTGTTTGAATTATGCTGTCCAAACGGCGGCGCAGGAATCCCATGTCCTCCCTGTTCCAAAATTTTGAAAGGGGTTT
>JAZSQX010000108.1:0-12739 GCA_045538235.1 Eubacteriales bacterium | reverse complement strand
CAGAACGACATGGCTACGATCCGACTTCGTGAGCGTAAAACAGGAGCTCTCGGGCGACGGATATTTCGCCGCCTACGGTTATTACTATAACCCCGAATCCGGGGAAGCCCAGTTCGCCGTCCGCTGGAACGACAGCGTCTACGACTACACGGACATGGCGGAGGGTCACGAATACGTCTTTTATCTGTGGAACGAAACCACCGGGGAACGCTATCCCGCCACCGTCACCGAAACGAAAAAGCGCTCCATCTATAATTACCGCCACCTCCTCGTCTCCGGCATCACCGCAGGCGAAAACGACAAAATGACCGCCGTGATGGAGCTCCGCGACGGCTACGAAAGCACCCAAGTCCTCAAATACGCCGAACAACCCTACAAAAATTACAAACTCCCCTCTTCCCTGAAAAAACAGCTCCTGGGAGAATGACGGGGGGGGGAAGACGCGGCTTTTTTGAAAAAAAGCCTGGCAAAAAACTTTATTGATTGGGTGGATATATATTGCTGACATTTTGTTTGTTGACATGATGCACCCGCTCTAAATTTGGCAGGGGGCGACGTCCTCGACGCCCCGCCAAGCGATCTGCACAGCCTCCCCGACAACAGCAAAGCGTATGTCCGTAAAGACGAAAATTCTCGTCTCGCTGACATACGCTTTTGTTGTATCTAAGTTACCAAAATGGCGGCGCAGAACACCCATTCCACCCCTTCCAGAAAGCTTTTTGAATGGGGGTGGGAGTAACGCTACGCGTAACTCCGGGAATCTTTTTCTCGAAAAAGTTTTCCCCGCATTTCTCACATGAATTTTTCACCGTTCCTCTCGGAAGTATGGGAGTCCCAGGTGAGCGGGGGGTTGGGATTCCCGTTTACGGCGGAGGCTGACTGCCACCAGGACGATGATGGTGACGATATAGGGGATCATCTGGTAGAGGCTGCTGGTGCGATCCACGTTGAGACCGAGGAGTTTCGGCAGGAAGTTGTAGAGCCAGTACAGGGAGCCGAAGAGGTAGGCACCCCAGATGGCATTGAGGGGTTTCCACGTGGTGAAGATGACCAGCGCTACTGCCAGCCAGCCGAGGGCTTCCACCTGCTCGGAGGTAGCCCAGATGCCGTTGTTGTAGTCCAGCACGTAGTAGAGTCCCCCGATACCGGAGATCCCCGCACCGATGATGGTCGCGCCGTACTTGTATTTCGTCACGTTGATGCCTGCCGCGTCCGCGGTTGCGGGATTTTCCCCCACGGCACGAAGATTCAGACCGAAGCGGGTCTTGTTTAAGAACAGGTGCAGCACAATCGCCAGCACCACGGCGGCATACGCCAGGAACCCGTAGGAGAAAATCGCTTCTCCCACGATGCCCAGATGATCGGACAGGAAGGGAATCTTTGCCCGGAAGGCGGCGTTGGTCACAGGAGCGGCGGTGTACACCTCGCCCTGAAGGAGATACGCCCCGAAGAAGTTGGCAATCCCCGTTCCAAAGGTGGTCAGTGCCAGACCCGTTACGTTCTGATTGGCGCGGAGGGTGATGGTGAGGAAGCTGTAGATCAGTCCCCCGAACGCCGATGCCGCAAAGCCGCAGATCAGCGCCAGCAGCACGCAGATCACCCGGGAGGGGTTTTCCACCGCGTTCTCATACAGATACGACGACGCAAAGCCCGCAAAGCTGCCGAGATACATGATACCCGGCACGCCCAGGTTCAAATTCCCCGATTTTTCCGTGAGAATTTCCCCCATGGAGCCGAACATGATGATGGTACCGAACTGCACCGCACGGAGAAGCCATGCCAGAAGATTGGTTTCAATCATTTTGCTTCTCCTTTCTCCCCGCCCTCTTTGCGGCGGAAGATCATTTTATAGTTAACGAAGAATTCGCTTCCCAGAATGCAGAAGAGAATGATGCCGGAGATGATGTCGCAGATGTATTCGTTCAGCCCGTAGGTGGACGCGATCTGCCCGGCGCCCTTTTCCAGGAACACCAGCAGGAAGGAGATCAGTGCCATGGTCGCGGTGTTGAACTTCGCCAGCCACGCCACGATGATCGCCGTAAAACCGTTGCCCGCTGCCGTGTTGGTGGCGATGGTGTGCTTGTTTCCCGCCACGGTAATGAAGCCGCAGAGGCCGCAGATGGCACCGCTGATGATGAGGGTGCGGATGGTGACCTTCTTCACGTCGATTCCCGCATAGCGCGCGGTGTTCTCCGATTCCCCCACCACGGAAATTTCGTAGCCGTGCTTGGTGGATTTGAGGTAGATGTACATCAGCACCGTCAGCACCACGACGATGAGGATGTTGATGGTGAAGTCATAGCCCAGCACCTTCGGGAACCATCCCGCCTTGGTGCTCATGTTGATGGTACCAAGGGAAGATGCCTGTCCGCGGAGAATGTTGGTAGTATACGCCACGATCTGAATGGCAACGTAGTTCATCATGAGCGTGAACAGGGTTTCGTTGGTGTTCCAGTTCGCCTTGAAGAACGCGGGAATAAAACTCCACAGCGCCCCTGCCAGCACGCTGGTAACCACCATAACGGTGAACAGAAGGGGGGTGGGGAGAGATTGTCCCAGATACATCATGCAAAGTGCCGTCGCCAGCCCTCCCATGAGAACCTGTCCTTCCGCCCCGATATTCCAGAACCGCATTTTGAAGGCGGGAGCCAGCGCCACGCCCACGCAGAGGAGTGCCGCCATATCCCGGAGCATCCACATGAACCGCAGAGAGGTCTGGAAGGAAGCCTTAAAGATTTCCACGTACACAGCGGCGGGGTTCAGTCCCGTCACCAGCACGATGAACAGCGCATCCACAATGAGAGCCAGCACAATGGCAAGCCCCCGGATGAGGATTTTCTGTTTTCCCGTGACGCCATCCCGTTTCGCCAGACGGATCAGAGGTTCGCGAGCGGTGTTTTCCGCCAGTCCGGTTTTATTCATGCTCTGCTCCTCCTTCGTGATTCAGTTTCGTCATCAGAAGACCAAGTTGTTCCTTGGTGACGTCCTTGCCGTTGACAATGCCCGTGACCTGTCCCGCGCACAGAACCAGAATCCGGTCGCACAAATCGATCAGCACGTCCAGATCTTCTCCCACGTACAAGACGGCCACGCCCTCCTGCTTCTGCCGGTTCAGCAGATCGTAAATCTGATGGGAAGTCCCGATATCCAGCCCTCGCACCGCGTACGCCGTCATGAGAACCGCAGGTGCCGCGGCAATTTCCCGTCCCACCAGCACTTTTTGCACGTTACCGCCGGATAATCTTCTGACGGGGGTATTGATGGAGGGGGTCACCACGGACAATTCGTCCTTGATTTCCTCCGCCTGATCCCGGGGTGCCTTCCGTTCCACGAAGAAGGAACGGCCTTTTTCGTAACTCTTGAGCATCATGTTATCCGTCATACCCATGGATGCCACCAGTCCCATGCCCAGACGGTCTTCCGGCACAAAGGACAGAGCAACGCCCATTTCCTTGATCTGACGGGGTGTTTTGCCAAGGAGACTTTCCTTCTTTTCCCCGTTCGGAAGTGCTTCCGGCGGGTAATAATCGATCACGGAGCCCTCTGCGGGATGCTGCAAGCCTGCAATGGCTTCCAGTAGTTCCTTCTGACCGCAGCCGGAAATCCCCGCAATGCCGAGAATTTCGCCGCCGAACGCCTGGAAGGACACGTCGCTGAGAACGGGCAGTCCCTCCGCCCCCATGACGGACAGATGCTGCACATCCAGCCGCACGGTGCGATTGACCGGTTCGGGGCGGTCGATGTTGAGAGTCACCTTCTTGCCCACCATCATTTCGGTGAGAGAATGCTCCGTGGCATCCGCCGTTTCCACGGTATCCACGTACTCCCCTTTCCGGAGAATGGCAACCCGGTCGGAGACGTCCAGTACCTCGTGGAGTTTGTGGGTAATGATGACGATGGCTTTTCCATCTTTCTTCATCTCCCGCATCACGGCGAAAAGTTTTTGGGTTTCCTGGGGAGTCAGCACCGCCGTGGGCTCATCGAGAATGAGAATATCCGCCCCGCGGTACAGCACCTTGACGATTTCGAGAGTCTGCTTTTGGGAAACGGTCATCTCGTACACCTTCTGGGAGGGAGAGAGATCAAACCCGTACCGTCCGCAAATTTCGTTCATTCTGGCTTCCACCGCCTTCATATCCAGCTGGGCACTTCCGGGGAGACCCAGAACGACATTTTCCGCCGCCGTGAACACATCCACCAGCTTGAAGTGCTGATGAATCATGCCGATTCCCAGATCAAACGCGTCCTTGGGAGAGCCGATGGTCACTTCTTTGTCGTTGACGAACACCTGCCCGCCATCGGGGAAATAGATGCCGGAGAGAATGTTCATGAGGGTGGTTTTTCCGCTTCCGTTTTCCCCCAGCAGAGACAGAATCTCCCCCCGGCGGACGGACATGGAAATCCGGTTGTTGGCGACCACTTCGCCGAACACCTTCGAAATATTCACAAGTCGGATTGCGTCTTGCATATTCCGCACTCCTTTCTAAGAATCAAAAGTGAGGGAAGCCGCTTTCATGACTTCCCTCATTCTGATAGGAATCAAAAATCAGTTTTCGGTAATGCCGTCAATTCTCACAGAGAAGTACGGTGCGCTGCGGAAGGTGGATTCGGTGAAGTAACCGTCGGTGATGCATTCCACGGTTTCACCCTGGTAAATCGCAGCCGGGGGATTGGCAGACCAGTCCATGAAGGACATATCGACCTTGCAGCTGGTCAGGTGACCTTCTTCGTCGGTTACAACGGAGCAGGTGTTCTGAGCGGCGGAAACGGTAAAGGTAGAGGTATCAAATACGTGGAGCGTACCATCCTTCAGAGCCTTTTCGACTTCTGCAACCTTTTCCGCGGTGCCGGGAGCGCAGGATGCACCCAGTTTGGTGATCGCAACACCGTTTTCTGCATAACCCTTCGCAACGTCTGCGGGGAAGTCCTCGCCCTTCATCTTCGCGTCAAAGAGCTGACCGTAGAATTCTGCCCAGGTGTTGGTGGGAGAAGTCAGAGCAGCAGTGGGAGCGGTTGCCAGCATATCGATGTTGTAACCAACGGAGTAGCAAACCTTGCCCTGCTGAGTGAGCATCTTTTCGCACGCAGAGGGAGCGCCCGTGGAGTCGGCGTGCTGACCGATGATCACGCAGCCGCTTGCTACCAGTGCTTCTGCAGCGGCAGCTTCCTTATCAATATCAAACCAGGAGTCCGTGTACTGTACGTTCATCACAGCATTGGGAACGACGGAACGAAGACCAAGGAAGAATGCGGTGTAACCGGAAACCACTTCTGCGTAGTTGTACGCACCCACGTAGCCGACCTTCACATTGCCGTCTGCGTCAAAGCTGTTGGGATGGGTTTCGGGGGAAATGGTTCCTTCGTCCAGGAGCTGCTTCAGCTTCATGCCGCCAACGACACCGGAAACGTAACGGGCTTCGAATACCTTGGTGAAGCCGTTCTTCAGGTTGTCCTGTCCGCTGATGGCAGCGAAGTCACCGGTCATGGCAACGAAGGTCACGTCCGGGAAGGTTTCCGCAGCCTGCACCATGTAAGTCTGGTGACCGTAGCTGTTGGAAATGACGATGGAGCAACCCTGACCAACCAGGTCCGTTGCCGCATCAAGAGCATCGGAGTTTTCTTCTACCTTGTACTTCCAGATGATCTGGGAGTCGGCGATACCCTTTGCAGCAGCAGCCGCCTTGATACCGTCCATGTGTGCCTTGGTGTAACCTTCGGTTTCGTCACCGATGAGGATGACACCGATCTTCAGGCTGCCGTCAGCCGTGTTGCCGCAGGAAGTGAAGATTGCCGTCATCGTGAGCAGCATCAGCACAGCCAGCGCCAGAGAAGCCATTCTTTTGAACATTTTCTGTTCCTCCTGAAATTTTTTATATCTCAAAAACACCCGGAGGTATTGATTGAGCCAAATTATGTCCAGACTGTTTTCAGACGAACGTAACGCCGCCGTCCTCCGTCATGGAAGCGATGCGCGCCAGGGATTCCACCCGTACACCCAAATTCCGCACCAGCTCGCCGCCGTCCTGATAGGCTTTTTCAATGACGATGCCCGCGCCTGCCACCTCTGCCCCCGCATCCTTCACCAGCTTCAGAAGAGCCAGGAGCGCGCTTCCTTTGGCGAGGAAGTCGTCAATGATGAGAACCTTGTCCTCCGGGGAGAGAAATTCTTTTGCGAGACGGATGGTGTAGCTCCGCTCGTGGGTGTAGCTGTACACCTCCGCGGTATACACGTCGCCGGAAATGTTGTTGGTAGGAGTTTTCTTCGCAAAAACCACGGGAACCCCGAACCATGCGGCAGTCAGACAGGCGATGCCAATGCCGGATGCCTCAATGGTGAGCACCTTGGTAATGCCCTCGTTTTGATAGAGGCGGTAAAATTCCTTCCCCAACTCCGAAAGAAACGGGACGTCGATCTGGTGGTTCAGAAAGCAGTCCACCTTCAGCACGTTGCCTGCGCCGATTTTGCCGTCTTTCTGAATTCTGTCTTCGAGCAATTTCATACCGTTTCCTCCGCCGTTTTTCCCCATTCCGATGATCTTAAAGCTTCCTTAACATTATACACATTTTTTCGCAAAAAAGCAATGAAGCAAAAACCCAAAATAACCAAGTCCCAACACGTAGGTTTTGGCATATATTCACAATATTTTGCCAAATCCACGGGTTTTTGAGGGATTTTGCACCAATCCCCTTCGGCATATTCCCGACAAAGGCAAGTTTTTGTGAAGTGTTTTTGTGCAAACGCACCTTTCCGGGATTTCCGGACGGACTGCTGTCTGTCCGCTTCTTCCTTCCCGCACAAGAAAAAATAATTTCCCGCAAATCCGCGAAAATTCCTCTTGACAACGCCCTCAGACCGTGGTATACTAATAGCGTTATTGACAAGTCAACATTTTGGGCTTGTTCATTTTATCGTAAACGGAGACCCTTCATGGACAGCACCACCCTCGATCGTTTCGTCCGGTTTTCCATTGCAACGGAGACGATCACCAAAAGCATTCAGAAATACAAAAACGAGCAACTTGCCTCCTTCGGTCTCAAAAGTATGCACCTCATGTCCATCTACTGCCTGGACAAAGCCCCCTCCGGCATGACTCTGGGGGAGTTGGCAAAGGCGTGCGGCGTGGACAAAGCCTTCGTTTCCCGGATCACGGGGGATCTGCGCACCATGGGTTACGCGGATTACCATACCGAAACCGAAGACGGGCGGGATCAGCACTACAAAAAGCGCCTCGCCCTCACAAAGCAGGGACGGCAGATCATGGTCGAAATCAACGACCGGATTTCCCACGCGGTGGAACAGATCACCCACGGTCTTTCCCACGAACAACTGGAAAACTTTTACCGGGTCCTCTCCTGCATGAACCAAAATCTGGACTCAATCTCCGGCGATTCCCCCGCCGAACAATGAATGGAGTTTGTTAGCATGAACAAGAAACAGTACAAGGTCGTAAGCCACAAGATGACCGAGCGGAAGTTTACCCCGGTCGCCAATATTGCAGAGTATTTTGATTCCATCACCTCCTACTCCGAACGTACCATCTACGTCTGGAAGGAAGGCGGCACCACCCACGAGATGACCTACGGGGAGCTTCTGGAACACGTGCGCCACTTCTCCCTCGGTCTCAGAGAAGCGGGTCTGGCGGCAAAGGATTCCCTCCCCGGTCAGGAGTGCGGCGTCCGCATTGCCGTCATCGGGGAAACCTCTCCCTGGTGGATCATTGCCTACATGGCGATCATCGCCTCCGGCAATACGGTGGTTCCCATGGATAAAGAGCTGGCTCCCGAGGAAATCGCGAAATTCTTAGAGGTTGCGGATGCCGCCGCCGTGGTCTACTCCCCCACCTTCAACGATTTATTCGCCGGCATGATGGACTCCCACCCCACCCTCCGCCGCCTGATTCCCATGGATCCCGCTGCGGAAAAATCCCCTGCCGTTCTGCCTTATCAAACCGTTCTCGCATCGGGCGCTGCATCGGAAATTCCCCTCACCGTGGATACCGACACCGAGCGCTGCTGTGAGCTCCTCTTCACATCCGGCACAACGGGTACCTCCAAATGCGTCATGCTCTGCCAGCGGAACATTTTCTCCTGTGTCACCGCCGCCTGTGCCACCGTGGACTTCAACAAGGACGACGTGCTGGTTTCCGTTCTCCCCCTGCACCACACCTACGAGCTGGCGTGCATGATCGCAGGTTCCAACTACGGCATGAAGTTCTGCATCAACGACTCCCTCCGCCATGCCCTGAAGAATTTCAAGGAATATCAGCCCACGGGTCTCGTTCTCGTGCCCCTGTTCCTCTCCACCATGTACAAAAAAATTCTCAGCGAAGCCAAGCGCTCCGGCAAGGACAAAATTCTCCTTCCCGCCACCAGAATCGCCAATCTGCTCCGGTTCGCGGGCATTGACATGAGCGAAAAGCTCTTCGGCGACGTGCGGGAAGCATTCGGCGGACGGCTGGAAAAGATCGTCTGCGGCGGCGCGGCTCTGAATCCCGAGCTGATCCCCATTTTCGAAAGCTTCGGTATCTCCGTCTACGAGGGCTACGGCATCACGGAATGCTCTCCCCTGGTAGCGGTGACGCCCTATCATAAGAGACGGTGCGGCTCCGTGGGTACCACCGTTCCCTGCTGTGAAACCCGCATCGAAGGGGTGGAAACCAACGAACGGGGCTTCCTCGTGGGAGAAATCCAGGTTCGGGGCGACAACGTCATGCTGGGTTATATGAATAATGAAGAAGCCAACGAAGCCGCCTTCACCGACGACGGCTGGTTCCGCACCGGGGACGTGGGCTACAAGGACAACGACGGCTACCTGTACATCACGGGTCGGATGAAGTCCGTCATCGTGCTGGACAACGGCAAGAACGTCTTCCCGGAAGAAATTGAGGAATATCTGGAAAAGATCGACAAGATCGCGGAATCCGTGGTGGTCGGCAGAGAGGAAGAGGACGGCATCAAGCTGACTGCGGTGGTTTATCCCAACTATGCCCAGTACGAAAGTCTGGCGGAAAGCGATCTCCGGAGCGAAATTCAGAAGGAAATCGCGGCGCTGAACAAGTCCCTGCCCTCCTTCAAGCAGATCCACAAACTGGAATTCCGCAAAACGGAGTTTGAAAAGACCTCCTCCCGGAAGATCAAGCGGCATCTGGTGAAGTAAAAAGTCCCAATACGGCAATGTGTTCCCGATACCTGCCTGTGTCGAACAAACCCGTAGGGGCGCATCACGATGCGTCCGCTTCAATCGGTTTATGCCTGCAGAACGGGCGATTCGTGAATCGCCCCTACGAATTTGACGCCCGAACTCAAGCTCATAATTGCGGGAACACATAAGGGAATTGGGAGAATAAAAAAACAAACAAGGGCTGTCACCTGAAGAGTGGCAGCCTTTTTGCGTAGTTGGATTGTTTCGACAATGTGCGGCTTAGCTTCTACTCCGCCATCCGCACACCCGGCATCCACCCATGCCCGATACCGTCCGCACATCGCCACATCCTCCGTTATTTCAAAAAATTTCTCTCGCCCCCTTGACAAAGAACATTTGTTCTTGTATAATAGAGGCGCAGGGAAGAAATTATGTTCTGATTCCATCGACAGGATACCACAAAATCTGGTGGATGTCAAGGGGATTCGGGGAATTTCTTCAAAAAAATCGGTGAGGTGAGGAAGGATGGAGCATATTTTTCCGTCGGCTTGGGAGAAACAGGTGTTCAATGGAGGCGCCACGCGCACGGTGCTCCACTGTGATCTAAACAATTTTTTTGCATCCGTGGAACTGCTTGATCACCCGGAACTGCGCGCCTGTCCCGTGATCGTGGGCGGGGATGCGTCCGAGCGGCACGGGATTGTACTGGCGAAAAACTATGCGGCAAAGGCGTTCGGCATCCAGACCGGCGAGAGCCTCCGGGAAGCCAGAGAAAAATGCCCCGTCCTGGTGGTACTCCGCCCCCATTACGACAAATACCTCGACTATTCCGGCAGGGTGCGCCGTATTTACGCCCGCTACACGGATCAGGTTGAGCCCATGGGCATTGACGAGTGCTTTCTGGACGTGACCGGAAGCCGCCGCGCCTTCGGGGATGGGGAGGTCATCGCCCATCGCATTCGCCGGGAGGTGCGGGAGGAGACGGGGCTGACCATCTCGGTGGGGGTGAGCTTCAACAAAATCTTCGCCAAGCTGGGGTCGGATATGAAAAAGCCGGACGCGGTGACGGTGATTCCCGCCGGGGGATTCCGGGAGATGATCTGGGATCTGCCCGCTTACGAGATGCTGGGAGTGGGAATGCGCACGTACCAAAAACTCCACGAGCGGGGAATCCGCACCATTGGGGATTTGGCACGGTGTCCCGTGGAGCTGATGCGATCCTATCTGGGAAAGGCAGGAGAAATGCTGTGGATTTACGCAAACGGGCTGGAAAACTCCCGGGTGATGCACGACGGGGAGACCTACCCCATCCAGTCCATCGGTCACGGCACCACCACCCGGGCGGATCTGGTGAACGAGCGGGAGGTGTTCGACGTGATGATTGAGCTGATGCAGGAGGTGGGGTGCAAACTGAGGAAGCACGGGCTGAAGGCGGGCGGCATCGCGGTGGGAATCCGGGAAAACGACCTCGTCAGCCGGGAGTATCAGATGAAATTCCCCCGCCCCACCCAGCTGACCCGGGAGCTGATCCGGGGTGCGGAGGAGGTGTTCCGAAAAAAGCACGTCTGGCGGCGGGACATCCGGAGCGTATCGGTCCGGGCGATCTACATCACCCCCGAAAACGCCCCGGAGCAGCTGGATCTCTTCGCGGATCCCCGGCGTGAGGAGGAACGGCTGGCGCTGGAGAAAACGGTGGACGAGCTCAGAGAGCGCTTCGGCACCCACGCCATCAACAGCGGCTCCTACTACTGCGCCGGGAAGCTGTCTGCTATGGAGTTCGGGTTCCATTGAAAAAAGAAGTCCCAGTTCGGCAATGTGTTCCCGTTGCCTGCCTGTATCGTACAAACCCGTAGGGGCGTATCACGATGCGCCCGCTTCAATCGGTTTATGTCTGCAGAACGGGCGATTCGTGAATCGCCCCTACGAATTTGACGCCGAACACAAGCTCATAATTTGCAGGAACACATAAGGTAATTGGGATAAAAAGAAAAAGCGTATCGCGGGTTCCACCTGAGGCTGGCACCTGCGACACACTTTCCTTTCATCCATTCTATTTCGAGCTTCCGATACGCCCGAGCACCGCTTGGAACGAAAACCAACAGGGATGATTCACGCATCTCCCGACTCTTCCGTGTAAAAGCAATCATTCCTCCATCTTGCCGGATTCTCACAAATATATCGGACGATTTTTTCATAGCCGCGCCGATCACGAATGATATGATCGTGGAACCCCCGTTGCCAAACAGGATTGCCCCCACAGCTCCTGTGGATTTCCTTCGAAGCATTCATTTTGATATATCCAATGACCTTCGAAATAACAGACCGACCTCGTAGGGGCGATTCATGAATCGCCCGCAATTCCACATCATCCGTAATCACAACAAGCAAATGTACATGATTCGGCATAATAACATATTGCTCTATCATCACCCCGAAACGAGAGGGGATGTTATTGATCGTCTTCTCAATCATTTTCCCGCATTCGGTTAATTGTATCACGGGCGATTCGTGAATCGCCCCTACAATATGTGATAACGTGCATTTTCTATTATGTGTGCATATCGTTATAAAATACGCGCCCGGCTTGCTATAATCAAAATTCTGCAAGCGCAGTCGTTTTCTGATTGGCAATTCATTTCCCATCTCCGTCACCCCAACCATAATACCAAAAAATCGGCAGAAAATCCTTCCATCTGCCGATTTTTTCTGTGATACGATTTCTGTGCCCTCTCAGCCCTTCGTCCATTCCACGACGTCCTTGCCGTCCTTCAGCGTGACGCCCAGTTCGGTCAGCTCGTTCCGGATGGCGTCGGCGGCGGCAAAATCCTTCCCCTTCTTTGCGTCAGCACGGCGGCGGATCTTCTCTTCCACTTCCTTCGCAAAGGCAGGATCCACACCCTCGGTCAGGCAGGTCACGGTCAGTTCCGCATTGCCCGCCTTGGCTTCCTGTGCCGCTTTTTCGGCAGCTGCACGGATCTTCGCCGCTTCGTCCAGGAGTGACAGGGACAGAACCGTATCAAAATCCCCGATCAGCGCCAGTTTGGTTGCGGCGTTGGTCTTTGCCTTCAAGACGTCGTACAGCGCCGTTACAGCGAGAGCAGTGTTCAGGTCGTTGTCCATGGCATCGCGGAACTTCTGCCGGAGCGCATCGTACACATCCTGCTCGATTTCTTCCCCCTCGGCGGGCTTGAGCTGGGCAATCTTCGCCACCAGCTTGTTGTACGCGGTCTTGGTGCCATCCATGCCCTCCCAGGAGAACACCAGGGACTTGCGGTAGTGGGACTGGAGGCAGAACAGACGGTAAACCATGGGGTTGTAGCCCTTTTCTTCCAGCAGGGAAACGGTGAGGAATTCCCCGGAGGACTTGGACATTTTACCCGCGCCCGTGTTCAGGTGCAGCACGTGGAACCAATGGGAACACCAAGGATGTCCGATATAGGCTTCGCTCTGGGCAATTTCATTGGTGTGGTGGGGGAATGCGTTGTCAATGCCGCCGCAGTGGAGATCCAGGTATTCGCCCAGATTCTGGAGGGAAATAGCGGAGCATTCGATGTGCCAGCCGGGATATCCCACGCCCCAGGGACTGTCCCATTTCAG
>JAZSQX010000145.1:0-3153 GCA_045538235.1 Eubacteriales bacterium | reverse complement strand
AAGATGGCGGACGGCACCATGATGATCAAATATATCATCCACAACCCCGCCAAGAAACACGGTAAGCGCGCCACCCTGCTGCCGAACCCCGTGCTGGGAGAAGCCGGCAGCGGTATGCACGTGCATATGCTTCTCATGAAGGACGGTCAGCCCGTATTCTCCGACGACAACGGCTACTCCCACCTGAGCAAGGAAGCGCACTGGTTCATCGGCGGTCTTCTGAAGCACATCGCCTCCCTCTGCGCCATTACCAACCCCAGCACCAACTCCTTCAAGCGTCTGGTGCCCGGATTTGAAGCGCCCGTTACCGTGGGTTACGCGACCTCCAACCGCAGTGCCGTCATCCGCATTCCCGCATACGCAAAGCAGCCCTCCGAACGCCGCTTTGAGCTGCGGAATCCCGACGCCACCTGCAACCCCTACTTCTGCTATGCAGCAATCCTCATGGCAGGTATCGACGGGATCAAGAACCAGATCGATCCTCACGAAAACGGCTGGGGTCCCTACGACATGAACCTCTTCAACCTTCCCGAGGAAGAAAAGAAGAAGCTGAAGGGTCTGCCCACCTCTCTGGAAGCGGCACTGGATGCCCTGGAAGCCGACCACGATTACCTCACTGCCGGCGGCGTGTTCCCGGAACACCTGATCACCAAGTTCATCGCCACCAAGCGGGACGAATGCCGCCGTATGGCCGCAATCCCCACGCCTGCTGAATTTGAACAGTATTACAATCTGTAAGATATCCGCTGCACATTGTCGCCAGTAAGTTTTGATCAAACTTTTTCAAAAGTTTGCAGGGGGCTTGGGGACAGAGTCCCCGAGTCGACCGTCGCAACGGTCGAAACACCCAAGACTTCATGGGAGTTCCTTTTTCGCTTCCTTTTTCCTCGATAAAGGAAAAAGGAAGAACAAGCAATCTCGTAATAGAAACCGGCTGTCGTACTGCAAGCAATTCCCGCTTCCTGCGACGGCCCTTTCTTTCCCTCTCACACAAAAAAGCACCCGCGA
Organism: Eubacteriales bacterium; assembly: GCA_045538235.1. Classification (GTDB taxonomy): domain Bacteria; phylum Bacillota; class Clostridia; order Oscillospirales; family CAG-272; genus UMGS1696. The sequence continues at coordinate 2,145 of JAZSQX010000145.1, read as the reverse complement.
CAGCATCGCAGGTGCTTTTGTTTTTATGTCAGAAAATTACTGAGCAGCCTTCACAGAGGTGATGTGCGGGTTCGCACCGTTGTACCAGTACAGGAAGCCTTCCATGTCGATCTTGTCGCCGACCTTCAGTTCCTTCACAGCCTTGTAAACGTCGGTGTCGCTGCCGCAGAGGTAGGATTCTACAGTAAAGGTGTAGGTCTGACCGTCCAGAGATACGTTGAAGTACAGGTCATCGCCTTCCTGACCGGAACCATCCCACTTGTAGAGGTATGCAGCGCCGCTTTCGTTCGCAGCTTCCACGGTCATGCCCTTGAATGCAACGAACATATTCATCTTGGATGCCAGTTCGTCCTTGCCCAGCAGAGCGGTCACGTCGGTGGCTTCTGCAACCCAGTTGCCTTCCAGAATTTCGAAGGTGGAGTCGATCACTTCCACTTCGCCGGCATATTCTGCCTTGTAGCCGCTGATCTTGATCTTGGTGCCCTTGGTCATCTTAGCTGCTTCTTCCTCAGTGCAGGGGAGGTTGTAAGCGAAGTAGCCGCCTTCTGCATCCTGCAGGTACAGGGTGATCTTGCCGCCTTCGTCATCGGACCACCAGCCCTGAGCACCCTGGATGTACGCTTCGATGGTTACCTGAGTGTCGATTGCTGCTGCCGCATATTCCGCATAGGTCATCACGCCCTCGGACTTTACGGTGTCAGCACCCGTGTTGCCGCCTTCTTCCGTGTTGCCGCAGCTTACGCAAGCAAACAGAAGGGTCATTGCCAGAAGCATTACAAAAATCTTTTTCATTGTCTTTCTCCTTTGTGTTTTTACGCAGTCGTTTTGACTTACGTTTATAATTATACCTCTTTTTTCCGAGAAGTCAAGAAGTTTCCACTATTTTCTTTGTTTTTTTATTCTTTCCCATGCAAAGTACCCCAGAATCAGCACCCACACGCCGGCGAGGGAGCCGATCAGCACCTTTGCCATCTCGGGAAGAGGACCCAGCTCCGCTTTCCCCACGGTTTTGCCCTCCGCGACGCTTCCCTGATCCAGACGGTACAGGGAGGTAATGTCGTGGTACAGCTTATCCATGTAGGCGTCGTCAATGGTCTCCTTGCGGCGGGTGGACTTCACCGTATTCTCAATGAGCTGCCCAGCGGCATTCCGAAGAGAGGCGGATCCGTTGAACACGGGAGTCACAAAACTCTTGTCCACCGATTCCATCAAAAGGCGCGACGCTTCGATTTTCACGCTATAATACGTGTCGTTGTCTGTTCCGGCTGCCTCCATGTAAGCCTTGTATTCCGGTGCCTCCTGTGCTTTCGTGGTAACGGGCACGTAACCTTCGGTCTGGGCATAGCCGATCTGAACGTCATTGGTCAGCAGATACTGAGCGAACAGCCAGGATGCCATAACCTCGCCCTCATCCGCTTTATTAAACACGCACACGGAGGGACCCTGGGAGATCATCTGGGGGTTGGCGGGGTCGAACTGAGGAACCATCCGCACTGCTGTTTCAAAGGGAACCAAACTCTCCTCGCTGATATCGCTGAGGGGCGCGTCCGTTCCCATCCACGTAGCCCCCGCGGTGGAGTCGATGGCGAAAATGCACTGCCCCGCATTCAGAAAGTTAGCGGGATAGCTGGAAATCTTGAAGGTGGAGAATGCCCCCGTCTTCGCGTGCTGGGAAATGGTGTAGAGAAGCTCCTTCGTGGTGTCGTGGAAGACGAGAATTTCTCCCTCCTCCGTGGAGTAACCCGCCCCCAACTGACGGAGCATCTGGATCATCATGTTATCCGTGGACTTATATATGAAGGGAATCATCACCTTCTGCCCGTTGATGAGGTAATTTCCCTCGTCATCCTGTGCCATGGCGGCTTCGGACACTTCCCAGATAAAATCCCAGGTCAAGACATCCGGCACCGTATAGCTCAGCTTTTCCACGTAGGTCTTGTTGATGTAACAGGCTTCCGTGGAGCGCATATAGGGCATGGCGTAATGGACACCGTCGATTTCGCATTATTAGAGAAATTACGTATTGATTTCGTCCACCGTGGGGCTGTCGAACCGCAGTTCCCTTCCGCCCAGTCCGTACGCGTCGTCTGTAAACAGATCGTCGAGAGGCACCGCCACGTTGTGCCCCGTGTTGTAGGTAGAAAT
>JAZSQX010000160.1:0-5706 GCA_045538235.1 Eubacteriales bacterium | reverse complement strand
GATGCGACTTGGTCCGCAGAGGTCCCCATACATACCGCCCGCCTTCTGTGCCGGTCGCGTTGCTTTTGGTGAACGGTTCGCCGTGCATTGCGGTCAGAGCGGAGGAAAAGGCGCCAGAAGCCGACGAGCATCTTCCGCGGATATTTTCCAGCGTGAAGGCGTTGCGCTTGTTCGGCATGATCGAACTGCCGCCCACAAGCTCATCTGGCAGCAACAGGAAGCGGAGGTCAGACGACGTCCAGAGAAGCAGATCTTCGCAGATCCGGGAGACTGCCGTTTCAAGAATACTCATTTCCGCCAGAAGACGGAGGACGAAGTCGCGGGATGCTACTGTTTCCACCGAGTTGTTCAGGGGGGCAGAAAAACCAAGGAGCTCTGCCGTGCGGCCGGGATGGATCGGAAGCGTGGTTCCGCCGACCGCGCAGGCGCCGAGAGGACAAATGGAAAGATCCGTTTCAAGCAGATTCTGGATCTGTTCCGCGCTACGGAGAATGCTGAAGGCGAATCCTGTGAGATAATGCCCATATGAAATCGGGACGGCCGGCTGGTAGTGAGTATACACGGGAAGGATGCAGTCTCTGTATTCTCTGGCCTTTTCGATGAGAAGCTCGATCAACTCATGCATACGTTCAAGAAGAAGCATAAGCGGCGTGCGGAGCTGCATCTTCAAAACGCAGACCTTCAGATCGTTGCGGGAGCGGCCGAACTGCAGATACCCGGCGTCATCGAGACCGATGCGCTTAATCAATCCTTCTTCGTATGCCATATACAGTCCGCGGAACATCGGGCTGTCCAGCACATCACGATAGCAGTCGTCCTTCATCCGGAGAACCGCGTCAAGGATCCGCTGTGTGCGGTTGCGGCTGATGATTTCTCTTTCGGACAGCATCAGTAAGTGGGCGATGTTGATCTTTGTGGTAATGTGCAGTTCCTGAAGCAGCTCTTCTTCCTCCGAAGAGCTGCAGTACAGGATATCCCGGATCTCCGGGAGGATATATTTTTTGATTCGTCCGGTATTTTCCATAAAAACCTCCGTTGTCTGTTCAGGCGGTACGAAGATGGCATCTGACGAAGTCCAAGATCGCCGTTTCGTTGCCGCTGCAGGTAAAGATCACATGTCCCACGCGGTCGCGGAAATCTCCGCAGGGACGGAACGGGTATCCCGGCGTCCGGTACATCTGTACATCCAGAATATTGCCGAATTCCGCTCTCGGAAGTTTTGTATCGAAGGCACACAGACATCCTTCCGTTTCGGGGATCAGAAAACGGATGGATGTTTCGCGGGTCTCACCGGGGACGGCTTTGAGTACTTCCGTTGTCTCGCCGGCGTAAAGCGAAATCTCCGTATCGAGAATATTGCGGCCAAGCGCATACTCCATTACGGTGGGAATATGCCCTCCCGCAAGTCTCGGATTTACTTCAATAATATAAACGTTGTTTCCGCGAATCCGGAATTCTACATGTTTGGGGCCGAATTCCAGTCCCAGAGCACGGCAGAGCTTCAGGATCGCCTCTTCTGCCTTGTTCGCCAGATCATCCGGCAGCACACAGGGGAAATCATGACCCGTTTCAACGAAAAACGGCAGTTCCCCAAGATGCTTCTTGGTAAATCCTATGATTGTCATCCCGATGACTTCTGCCGAATACTCATCTCCAACGATGTATTCCTCGGCAAGGAGGGGACGTCCGAACTCTGCAAACAGAGCGGACGCATGAGCTCTTGCAACTTCCGGTGTCAGACAAAGATGAACACCGCTGCTTCCCGATCCGGCCGTGGGCTTAATGATAACAGGAAAATCATCGATATCCGCGGCGTCCTGTTCCGTCAGAAGCGTCCGGTATCGGGGACAGGCAAGACCGCATTCCTGCATTGCCTGCCGCTGATACTGCTTATTGCGTGCCTGCGCGACCGCCACGGAACTGTTTCCGGGCAAGCCGAAGACGGCAGCGGCGGCGGCGGCGATCTCTACATAGTATTCGGAAGACGACATAATTCCAACGAGACCCGATTTTTTTGCGGCCTCGCTGCATACCCGAACAACCGCACCGAGATCTTTCGTGTCGGTGACAGCAAGTTCGAAGGAAACATCGACGGGGAGAGTGTATCTCCCCGGATCGGCGGTAATAAACAGGACACGGTACTTCGAGGCAGCGCGGCGGATGTACTCGTATCCGGTACCGGACGTATTGCTTTCGATAAAGATAAAATAGCGGTTCATTTCTTCCTCCTCAGCCGACTTTCCGAAGATCGTCAAGGCTCAGATGTCCCCAGGTCATAAAAGACCATTCGTTGTAGAGCGCTTCAGTAGGATGACCAACCGAAACAGGCGCGCGAGGGACGGTTCCTTCACAGACAAAGCCGTTTTCGGCAAGCCAGGCGTCGTTGTAGACGGTTTCGAGGTAACGGAAGCCGGAATCAGGGAACACCGCCGCAACGACCGCTTCCGGATGCACAGCGGCGTACCATTCCGCAGCGGTGAAGGAGGCTCCGGAAGTGGGACCGGCAAAAATACCGTGTTCCTGATGAAGCCGGCGGGTATTGCGGAAGGCGAGACGAGCGGTAACCCAATGTACGTCTTCGAAAAGTTCGTGGCAAAGATTGCGGGGAATGATGGAGTTCCCGAGGCCGCGCAGATCGCGGTGACCGTCCGGCTGTCCGAAGAGGACACTGAAGGGAGTATCCACTGCGACACCGTGCACCGGCTTAGCGTTAAATTTTTGCATACCGCGGAGAAGGCCACTCATGCTTCCGCCGGAACCGGTAGGACCTACCAGCCAGTCGATCTCCCCGACCGATTCGACTATTTCCTGCGCCACATCAGCGTAGGCCAGAGGATTCTCTTCATTATCATACTGCCGACACCAAAAATAATCGTTGCCGCTGTTCATGTACTGGTGCAGCCGTTCAAGTCTTGCCGTCTGATAGCCACCCGAAGGGAGGGGCTTGTCAACAATATCGACCTCACAGCCGAGGTCACGAAGACGTCTGTAAAGATTCGGATCAATAACAGGATCGGAAACTATCACGCAGCGAAGGCCGTAATTACAACATACCAAGGCCATACCGAGCGCGAACGTGCCTGATGATGTTTCAATCACTGTGGTGTCTTCGGTGATGCTTCCGTTGGCAATACCGTTGCGGATGATGTTTGCCGCAGGGACAGCTTTCATAAGATCAAAGTAGATTCCGAAAAAGTTGTCGCGAATCTTGAGAAGCTTGGGCTTGCACATCGTATCAGCGAAAGAGTTGTAAACTTCCATTGTTTTCCTTTTCCTTTCCTATTTGTTTCTGTTTTCTCGGTCTTCGGTGCTATAAGGGATCAGCGGTTCCGCAGGGCTTCCTGCAGTCGTTTGGGATCGCGGAGTACCTTGTGCTTGAATACAGGAATGCCCAGCTTTTCTGCAAGTTCTCGGCACAGCTTTTTGTAGGGACCTGCAACCCCCTCATGAAATACAAGAGCATCAATTTTATCCTTGACACAAGCAACGGCGTTCTGCGCCTTTGCGAAACCATCTTCGTTGTCATAGCTACCGGTCACCAACCACTGGTTGGGAAGATGAACCGCACATACGACGGCAGGGTCTTCCGCAAGGGTTGCTTCGGAGAAGGTCTTGCTGAAATGAACGTCGCCGAACGCAAGAACGACAGCGGGACGGTCCGCGGATACGTCAAAGACATGGACAAGGGCTTCCGCGAGAGTGGCGGCGGCTTCTTCGTCTGCCCAAGCCTCCGCAGTGCTTCCGATTTCGATGTCGTAGAACGGAAGATCGGTCTTTTCCAGCAGAGCAGGATCCTGAGCGTAGAGCATGCCCGAAAAATGGGTTGCTTCGGACCACACCGTCCATCCCTTCTCGTCAAGGGATCTGTCACGGAGCGCTTTTTCCATGGCAAGGAACAGGGCGTAATGACAGAAAGGAGCGGTTTTGCCGAAATGACCGCTGCTGACATCACCGGTAGCGTGAACAGTGAAAACTTTATCGGGCGCAGAAGCTCCTTCGTGCCAATTCACCACGCCCGCAAAATCACAGTCGCCGAACAGATCCTCGACGACGGGAAGAGCTTCGCTCAGGTAATGGCTTAATGTGTCGTTCGTTTCTGCAAAATAGAAGACATTGCCTTCAGTGTCATGGTACTTCATAACGGGACGAGATTCGAAATCGAATCCGGCAGGAACGGGATGGAAGATCTCATTGACTGCCTTGTAAACATGCGATGCGACAGGATCACGAGAAGGATCGTTGCAGAAATAAAAAACAGCTTTCATAGTCGTTATCTCCTTATTTTGATCTGTATACTTCTATTCATAAAGCCGGTTTTGCCGCCTCTTCCGACGAAGAGGCGGTGGAAACAACGGCTTTAGTTCGTCATCAAGATTTCTTTAAAGTTACATAGCCGAAAACTGCGCTGTAATAGACGTCATCGCGCTCGGTTTTCATCAAGTAACCAAAATCGTCATCATAGACAACCCGCTCATCGTCGCGGGTAAATCCTATTAGCGATGAGCCCGCGGGAATATCGCCTTCTTCACGACGAATGTCAATGTCGGGATCTGCATTCTTCATAAACTTTCTCCTTTCTCTGTTTTTTGAGATGATCTGGGTGGTTTACTACGCACTTTTCAGTACGGACGAAGCGGGGGAAATGAAATTTTTGAAAAGGTCGAGTGCCTCGATCACGGGAACGTCAGCAACGCCTTCTTCACTAAATTTTCTGGTATTTACAATTTCAGTGGTACTGTCATAGAACAAGTACGGGACAGGTTCCCCTGAATGCTTGCCGGTGTCGGAACAGGTATAGTGATCGGGGAGAAGAAGGAGTCTGAAATTGGTACCTTCGAGAGCGGTCAGGAGAGGCTTAACAATTTCGCGATCAACATTTTCGTAGACTTTTACCTTATCGACGGAACATTTAGCATGCCCCGCAGCATCGGACGCTTCGATGTGTATGTAGACAAAATCATCTTCAGCTTCGAGAAGTGCATGGATCGCAGCTTCCGCTTTCCCGCGGTAATTGGTGTCGATCTTCCCGTTTGCCCCCTCGACGTTGAGATCGTCCATTCCGGCAGCAACTCCTATACCTCTGAGAACATCCGTTGCAGTTATCATCGCAGCACGGAGGCCGGTCCTCTGACGGAAATTCGGAAGAATCATCGCTCTTCCTGAACCCCAGGGCCAGGCTGCATTGATCGAAGGCTTGCCGGCTTTTTTTCGGATAAGATTAATAGGATGCTGGGCGAGGATTTCGTGTGAACGGTATATAAACTTGCGAAAACGTGCGGAGGTTGGAAAGTGATCGGCAAGGATTTCTCCGACGAATTCGTGCGGGAATGAAGCGTCGGAGGAGGAGTCGGATACAACCAGATGATGGAAGCCGGAAGCAAAGTGAAGTTTCAGATCCGAATCTCTTGCGGGTTCTTCTAATGCCTTCATTAGTTCGGCGGCTTCGGAATCGTTTACGCCGCCTGCATTGAAATGAAGCATTCGGCAATCTTCAAGTTCATCCTTATCTTCGGATACGGAAACCAAGTTCAAGCGAGTTACGATCTTGTTCTCGGGAACTTCGAGTCTGTTTGCATGGGCTTCTATTGCAGCTCTGCCGTTGTAATACTTACGGGGATCGTAACCCAAAATTGACATGTTGGCAACATCTGAGCCAGGAATATACGCTTGCGGACAAGTCTGAGTTCGTCCGAGATAACTCTTGGC
>JAZSQX010000100.1:0-6927 GCA_045538235.1 Eubacteriales bacterium | reverse complement strand
GCTATTTCCCATGCCCCCATACTCAATAAAGTTTTTTGCTGAACTTCGACGAAGTCGAACGTTCCCTTTTTTCAAAAAGCGACCGTTTCCCCGTCCCTCCCCCACAGCGCGGCGCGGAGGATACCGGCCTGGGTTTTGCCGTCGGTGATCTGACCGGAGAGGACGAGGGAGACGGCTTCGGGGAGGGGGATTTGGATGACGGTGAGGAATTCGTCTTCGTCGAGGTTTTGGGTGGTGAAGGAGAGACCGCGGGCGAGGAAGACGCGGATGCGTTCGCCCATGATGGCGGGGGAGCCGTAGTAGTCGCCCAGGTCGTACAGCTCCCGGGGGATGGCGCCGGTTTCTTCTCTGAGTTCCCGGAGAGCGGCTTCCCGCCAGTCTTCGTCGGGGGAATCCAGTTTCCCGGCGGGGATTTCCGTCAGCACCTGCCCCACGGCGTAGCGGAACTGGCGCACCAGCACCACGTTTCCGTCATCCGTAATGGGGATCACGCAGACCGCACCCACGTGACGGACGTATTCCCGCACACTTTCACCGCCGTCCGGGAGGGTTACCACGTCCCGGTACAGGTGAACCACTTTTCCATCGTACACGAGCTCCGATTTTTTCATTTTTTCCACCAGTTTTTCTTCCAAATCCATTCCAAAATCCTCCCGTTTGTTATATAATAGATAGTGGGGTTTGATATACCCCATAGCATAGCAGATTTTCCCGCGAAAGTCAAGGGGAATTTTCGCCTCCTTGTCTCTTTCGCCGAAAACATATTCCCAAAACCCTGCATTTTTGTCGATTCGAGCATTGACTTTATCGCGCTAAAGTGCTAAAATATAAGAGCATTGTAAAACGGAAAACATATCCCGGAGGAAAGACCATGTCTTTGTATGACAATCCAATCAAAGCCGACGAGCGGGTGGTGTATACCCTGCGCGCCCTGTACCGCCGCTACGGCTATCGCCAATATAAAATGAGCAAATTCGAGGAATACGATCTGTACGTCCGCAATAAGGACTTCCTCGTTTCCGATCATATCATTACCTTCACCGACACGGGGGGCAAGCTGATGGCGCTCAAGCCTGACGTGACCCTGTCCATCATCAAGAACAGCCGGGATGCCGGGGGTGTGGAGAAGGTTTATTATAACGAAAACGTCTACCGTGTCGCACCCGGAGCCCGCAGCTTCCGCGAGATCGTGCAGGTGGGGCTGGAATGCCTGGGGGACGTGGACGACTACTGCCTATCCGAAGTGATTCTCCTGGCTGCCGAAAGCCTTCGTACCGTTTCCGATCGTTGGGTGCTGGATCTGTCCCACCTGGGCGTGGTGTCCGCCGTGGTGTCCGCTCTGGGTCTGTCCGATGAGGGGCAGCGGGGTGTGTTCAAGTGCATCGGGGAAAAGAATGCCCACGGCATCTCCGCCATTTGTGCCGCGGAGGGAATTTCGGCGGAACAGACCGCTCCTCTTCTGACGCTGGTTTCCACGTATGGCGCGCCGGATGAGGTGATTCCCGCTCTCCGTGCCCTCCATCTGGGAGACGAGGCAGAAGCGGCGCTCAACCAACTGGCAACCGTCACCGCGGCGATTCCCGATCCCGCACTCCGGGCAAATCTTCGGATCGACTTCTCCGTGGTGGGCAATATGCGCTACTACAACGGCATCGTGTTCAAGGGATTCGTGGACGGCATTCCCACGGGGATTCTCTCCGGCGGGCAGTACGGGGGTCTCATGAACCGCATGGGCAAGAGGGGCGGTGCCATCGGCTTTGCGGTGTACCCCGATATGCTGGAGGAGCTGTACCGGACGGAGGAAGAATACGACGTGGATACCGTGATCCTCTACGACGGGGACGCGGATCTGAAAGCGCTGAACGATACGGTGCGGATGCTCACGGAAAACGGCAAGAGCGTCATGGCACAGCGGACGATGCCGGAGAAACTCCGCTGCCGTCAATTACTGCGATTCAAGGAAAGAGGGGTGGAGATCGTTGAAAACCATGCTTAATGTTGCCCTTCCCAAGGGAAGACTGGGGGAAAAGGTCTACGCCATGTTTGAGGCGGCGGGATTCGAGTGCCCCTCCATTAAAGAAAACAACCGAAAACTGATTTTTGAAAATCCCGAAGCGGGCGTGCGGTATTTCTGGGTCAAGCCCTCGGATGTTGCCATTTACGTGGAACGGGGCGCGGCGGATATCGGCGTAGCGGGGAAGGATATTCTTCTCGAGTACGAGCCGGATATTTACGAGCTCCTCGATCTGGGACTGGGCAAGTGCCGGATGGCGGTGGCAGCCCCCACGGATTTCCGGGACAACCCCCAGCGGACGCTGAAAGTGGCGACCAAGTTCACCCACATCGCGGCGGGGTATTACACCTCCCTCGGACGGGACATCGACATCATCAAGCTGGGCGGCTCCATTGAAATTGCCCCCATTCTGGGACTGTCCGACGTGATCGTGGACATCGTGGAGACGGGAACCACCCTGAAAGAGAACAATCTGGCGGTGATCGATACCGTGGTGGATATCAGCGCCCGGCTCATTGCCAATAAAACCGCATTCAAATTCAAGAACGCCGAAATCGAAAACGTGGCGGCAAAGCTGGCAGCCATCGCGGCGGAAAGAGGCAGCAAATGATCAAGATTCTACCATACAGCGACGTGATCCGCGGGGAAGTGTTCGCCAGAGTTACCCCGACGGTGAACGTGGAAGCCATCGTGGCGGATATCATTGCCGACGTGCGGGCGCGGGGAGACAGGGCGCTCTATGACTATACGAAGAAATTCGACGGGGCGGAACTCCAATCCCTCGCCGTGACCGAGGAAGAAATGGCAGAAGCCCTGGCAGAAGCGGACGAAAATCTCCTGCGGATTCTCCGGCGTGCGGCGGAAAACATCCGGGCGTTCCACGAAAAGCAGGTGCGTCCGAGCTTTATCATCAACAATCGCCCCGGCGTGGTCATGGGGCAGAAGATCATCCCCGTGGATCGGGCGGGTTTGTACGTTCCCGGCGGTACCGCGGCATATCCCTCCACGGTGCTCATGGACGCGATCCCGGCGAAGATTGCGGGATGCCCCGACGTGGTGATGGTCACCCCTCCCGGAAAGGACGGAAAAATCAATCCCGCGATTCTGGCGGCGGCACACGTGGCGGGCGTGGATAAGATTTTCAAAATCGGCGGTGCCCAGGCGATCGCGGCGCTGGCGTATGGAACGGAAAGCGTACCGAAAGCGGACAAGATCGTGGGACCCGGCAACGCCTTTGTGGCAGAAGCGAAAAAGCAGGTCTTTGGGCAGGTGTCCATTGACATGATCGCGGGACCCAGCGAGATCCTCATCGTGGCGGACGGTGGCTCGAATCCGGCTCACGTGGCGGCGGATCTCCTCTCCCAGGCAGAACACGACAAATTAGCCAGCGCGGTACTGGTGACCGACAGCATGGCATTGGCAGAGGCGGTGTCCGCGGAGCTGGAGAAGCAGATTCCCACCCTTCCCCGTCAGGAGATCGCCCGGGTGTCCATTGACAACAACGGCAAGATCATCGTGGCAGAGTCCCTTATGGCGGCCATCGAGATCGCCAACGAAATCGCACCGGAGCATCTGGAGCTGTGCGTGGACAACCCCTTCGACTATCTGGATGCCATCCGGCACGCGGGCTCCATCTTCATGGGACGGCATTGCCCCGAAGCACTGGGGGATTATCTGGCAGGCCCCAACCATACCCTGCCTACGGGGGGAACGGCGAAATTCTCCAGCCCCCTGTCCGTGGACGATTTCGTGAAAAAGACCCAGTATACGTATTTCACTGCCGAGGCACTGGCGGATGTTGCCGATGACGTGGCGTATTTTGCCCGCACCGAGGGACTCCACGCCCACGCCAGAAGTGCGGAAATCCGGGGGGAGACGAAATGAGCCGTTATTTCAGCGAAAAATACAGCCGCCTGGTGCCCTATACCCCGGGAGAACAGCCGGCGCGGGGCGAAATTTCCATCAAACTGAACACCAACGAGTCCCCTTATCCGCCGACGGAGAAGGCAATCCGGGGTGCGGCAGAAGCGGCGGCGTATCTGAATCTGTATTCCGATCCCGAGGCAAAGCTGCTCAGAGCGGCATTGGCGGAGCGGCTGGGAGTGGGGCCGGACGAGGTGCTTCCCACCAACGGATCCGACGAGATACTGAATTTTGCCTTTATGGCATTCTGTGACGAGGGAAGCCCGGCGATTTTCCCGGACATCACCTACGGCTTTTATCCCGTGTTTGCGGATCTGAACGGCGTGCCCTATCGGACGATTCCCCTGAAGGACGATTTTACCATCGATCCCGCCGATTATTACCACGCGGGTGGCACGGTGTTCATCGCCAACCCCAACGCCCCCACGGGAATCGCCCTGACTCTCGCCGAGGTGGAATCCATTGTGGCGGCGAATCGTGACAACGTGGTGGTGATTGACGAAGCCTACGTGGACTTCGGGGGAGAAAGTGCCGTGTCCCTCATTCACAAGTACGACAATTTGCTGGTGACCCAGACTTTCTCGAAATCCCGTTCTCTGGCGGGGGCGCGTCTGGGCTTCGGCGTGGGATGTGTGGATCTCATCCGGGATCTGAATACCGTGAAATATTCCACCAATCCCTACAACGTGAACAGTCTCACCATGGCGGCGGGGCTGGGAATGCTGGCAGATGACGAAGACGTCATGGCGCGGTGCCAAAAGATCGCCGAGACCCGGGACAAAACGGCGGCGGAAATGAAGAAAATGGGCTTCATCCTCACCGAATCCCGGTCGAATTTCCTCTTTGCGGCGCATCCCGCGGTGGAGGGCGACGTGATTTACCGAGAACTGAGAAAGCGGGGCATTTTGGTGCGGCATTTCACCGGCGCCCGCATTCGAAACTATAACCGCATTACGGTGGGAACCCCGGAGCAGATGGAGGCACTTCTCGGAGCGCTCCGTGACATTCTCGCAGAGCGGACGTAAACGGAAAATTTTAACTGAACGAAGGAGTCATATACCATGAGACGCGTAGCAGAAATCCGCCGGAATACCGCGGAAACGGACATTGTATTGGCACTGAATCTGGACGGAGAGGGCACGTCGAACATCCAAACCGGCGTGGGATTCCTCGATCATATGCTGACTCTCTTTGCCCGCCACGGCAACCTGGATCTCACCGTGACCTGCACGGGGGATACGAACGTGGACGATCACCACACCGTGGAGGACGTGGGCATCTGTCTCGGCAAGGCGTTCGCGGAAGCGCTGGGAGAAAAACGGGGCATCACCCGTTACGGCAGTACCATCCTCCCCATGGACGAAGCGCTGATTCTCACGGCGGTAGATTTCTCCGGACGGAGCTTCCTTGCCTACGAAGCGGCCATCCCCACGGAGAAAATCGGTACCTTCGACACCGAACTGGTGAAGGAATTCTGGCTCGCCTTCGTCCGTACGGCGGGATGCACCCTCCACATCCGGCAGATGGCGGGCGAAAATTCCCACCACATCGTGGAAGGGATGTTCAAATCCGCCGCCCGTACCCTCCGGGATGCCGCCGCCTTCGACCCCCGCAACGAAGGGAGAATCCCGTCAACCAAGGGGATTTTGTGAGAGTGAGGAACGATGGGGAAACGCGGCTTTTTTGAAAGTCCCAATTTCCTTTTGCGTTCCCGGGGATGTGTGATTCATTTTGTAGGGCGGGGCCTTGTGTCCCGCCGATCGAATCAACTTAAATCGCACAAAACGGCGGGAGCAAGCCCCCGCCCTACGTTGTCAACTGCAGTTTGAAGTTCCGCTGTCTGTATGGCGGCGCAGGGGACCCATGTCCCCTTCCTATCAGAAAGTTTTTGCGGAGCTTTTTCCAAAAAGCGACCGTTCCTCTCCGTCCCCTCCCCCTGAATTTTGTGTTTTTGGAGTTGTTTATGATTGCGATTATTGATTATGGTGTGGGAAATTTGTTTTCCCTGGTGAGTTCTCTCAGAGCCATTGGCAGTGATGCGGTGGTGACGGGGGATGCGTCGGTGCTCCGTTCGGCGGATCGGCTGATTCTTCCCGGCGTGGGGGCATTTGGCGATGCGGCTGCGAAACTTCGCGCCACGGGGCTGGATCAGGTGGTACTGGAGGAAGCTGCCGCCGGGAAGCCGCTTCTTGGGATTTGTCTTGGGATGCAGCTTCTCTTTGATGTCAGCTACGAATTTGGCGAGCATCGGGGGCTGGGGCTCATTCCCGGTGCCATCCGACCCATTTCCGACGTGATTCCGAAGGATTACAAGATTCCCCACATCGGCTGGAATGCCCTGCAGTTCACCAGAGAAACGCCCCTGTTCTCCCGCATCAAGGACGGGGACTTCGTCTATTTCGTTCACTCCTTCTACGGGGTGGACTGCGAGGAATCCACGGTAGCGGTGTCGGAATACGGCGTTCCGCTGACGGCGGCGGTGGCGAAGGGACGGATTTACGGCTGTCAGTTCCACCCCGAAAAGAGCGGAAACGTGGGGCTTGCCATTCTCAGAGCCTTTGCGGGGGAGGATGCGGTATGCTGATTTTTCCCGCCATTGATTTATACGAAAAGAAAGCGGTTCGCCTTCTGAAGGGGGACTATGCCAAAATGACGGTGTACAGCGAGGATCCTCTGGCTGTGGCACGGGATTTTGAGAAAGCGGGGGCATCCGCCATTCATTTAGTGGATCTGGAAGGTGCGAAATACGGCACCACCCCCAATCTGGACGTGATCCGCGCCATCGCATCGGAAACGTCCCTGTTCACGGAAGTGGGCGGCGGCATCCGCTCCATGGAAACGGCGGAAGCGTATCTGTCGGCGGGAGTGGATCGGGTGATTCTCGGCACTGCGGCGGTGGAAAACGAAGCGTTTCTCCGAGAAGCCGTGGCAAAATACGGGGAGCGGATCGCCGTGGGCGTGGATCTGGCAGACGGAACCGTGGCGATTCA
>JAZSQX010000233.1:0-4818 GCA_045538235.1 Eubacteriales bacterium | reverse complement strand
CCCGGATTCGAGGAACAGGATGGATTCCTCAAAGGGGATACTGAAGATGCCGCTGTCGGATTTGATGTAAACGGTGGTTTCTCCGCTGCGGGTGATGTAGAGGATTTCGCCGATGGTGATTTCCTCCGTCGTCAGCGTCGTGCTTTCCACACGGGTGCCGCTTGACGCAAGGGCGCTCTTGTACTTCTGGAACACGTCTTCCTGGGTATCGCTGGTGACGACGATGTTATAGTTCCGCACGTTGACCATAGAGTACATCTTTACGATTCCCGACGCGTCCTTCAGCACCATGATGTACGTCGCCTCTCCGCCCACGTTGATAAGGGACGGGAAGGATGCCCGATATCCGTACTGCTGCACGGAGCCCTCCGCCGCGGACATGGCGCTGTATTCCTCCGCCCCCGGCACACTGAAGAACCGGTAATCCCCGGTGCGGCTGTTGGCGAGAATGAAGCCGATGTTCGCTTCGTCATTGGAAGTAGAAGTCACGCCCGTGAAGATATACACGTCGTTGCCGATGATCTTGTAGCCGAAATCGTCCGTGGTCACCACGCAGTTGGTCTGGCTGAAGGCGGAATTGAGATACCCACCCCGGAGCATCCCGTACCAGTCGTACTTCTGGCAAATCAGGTTGCCGTAGTAGACGATGTCAATCCAGTCGGGGGATTCGGCGGGCACGTACTGGGCGGTTTCCCCCGTACACGCGTCGAGGGTGATGACGGTATCCACGTCCATGGCACCGAAGAGACCCGCACCCGGCTTCATGGTGGATACGACCCAATAGGGATGTCCCTCGTCGTCCACTTCAAAGCAGATATTGCCGAAGATGGCGGTGGGATAGCGGAACCGGAGCGCCCGGAGAACGTCCTTCGAGAAGTACGCCGAGGGGCTGTACCGGATGTTTTCCCCCTGCAGCCGGACAAATTCCGCGTCAAAGCGCACGGTGTCCACCTTCACGTAGCCGGGAATCCCGGAGCCCGCATTGGTGAGCCATTTGAAGAAGGAGGCGTATTCCAAGGGTGCCACCTTATAGGGATGGGCACTGCTGCTTCCCGCACTCCGGACAGCAATCTGGGTGTAATCGGAGGATACGTTGAACTGGGACACCAGATCGGACAGGGTTCCGAGGGTTCTGGCACCGATGATTCGGGCAGAGGCGGTATCCATCAGCGCGATGTCGGAGACGTACTCCGTTTCGGCGATCTCCGTGGCGAAATCCGCATCCTTCACCGTGATGAGGGAGGAATAGGTCTTTGCACGGAACATCTGAGATCCGAGAACGCTTCCCACAATGAGGAAGGCGATGACGGCCAGGGTGAGAATCAGTTGAATTTTGAGAAAACGGGATTTTTTGCCCCGGGCAGAGGGACGGATATCCACGGCGCCGGAGGGCAGTTTGATTGTTTCCAGGATGGATTTCCCGGCGAGAACGCTGATGACAAAATAGGACACCAGCACCACCACGTCAAGGAAGAAGAAGAACGTCCAGAAAGCACCGGAATAGATGGAGATGGGAGGCAGGGTGACGTAGTATACGATGCCGACGAACAAAAGGACGGCAATAAGATAAATCACAATAGCAAGAGAGCGTTTTTTCATGGGGAAACTCCTTTCAATTCGGTCAGAACTGCATCTTGCGGTCGCTTGACTGTGTATATAGTATAGCATATTTTGCCGGAGGTGTCAAGAGGGATGGGCGGCATTTGTGCGGCGGTTGACGGGGTGTGCGGTGCAGATTGTTCAGCGGACGTGGATTTCGATGCAATCGAGCATCCCGTCGTCGCCCCTACGGATTTTACGGCAATATCACTCGCGGGGCACACCCAGTTTTTCGCGCAAATACCGTCCCGTGTGGGAGATTTCCGATGCCGCCACCTCTTCCGGCGTACCGTGGGCGATGATCTGTCCGCCGCCGTCGCCTCCTTCGGGACCCAGATCGAGAATGTGATCGGCGCACTTGATCACGTCCAGATTGTGTTCGATGACCACCACCGTGTTGCCTCCCTCCACCAGTTGTTCCAGAATGGAGATGAGCTTTTCCACGTCCGCGGTATGCAGACCCGTGGTGGGTTCATCGAGAACGTACAGCGTCCGTCCCGTGGAGCGTTTGGACAGCTCCGTTGCCAGTTTCACCCGCTGGGCTTCTCCCCCGGACAGGGTGGTAGAGGACTGCCCGATTTTGATATACCCCAGTCCCACGCTGCACAATAGCTGCAGGCGGTTGGCGATTCTCGGGATGTCCCGGAAGAAGGCGACCCCTTCGTCCACCGTCATTTCCAAGACGTCGGAGATGGTTTTTTCCTTATACTTCACTTCCAAGGTCTCCCGGTTGTACCGTTTGCCCCGGCACACGTCGCAGGTAACGTACACATCGGGGAGGAAGTGCATTTCGATCTTTTTGACCCCATCCCCTTCGCAGGCCTCGCACCGTCCCCCCTTGGTATTGAAGGAAAACCGTCCCGGCTGATACCCCCGCATTTTGGCGGCAGGGGTCTGGGCGAAGAGATTGCGGATGTCCGTGAACAGCCCCGTGTAGGTGGCGGGATTGGAGCGGGGTGTCCGTCCGATGGGAGCCTGGTCGATGGCGATGATTTTATCCAGATGCTCCACCCCCTCGATCCGGTCGTGATCCCCCGGGAAGGTGATGGCGCGGTTCAGGGTATGGGCGAGGGAGCGGTACAGAATGGCGTTGATGAGGGAGGATTTTCCCGATCCCGACACCCCCGTAACGCAAACGAGGCATCCGAGGGGAATCTCCGCCGTGACGTTTTTGAGGTTGTTCTCTCTGGCTCCCACAATGCGGAGGACATTGCCATTTCCCACGCGCCGCACGGAGGGAACGGGAATTGTCCGTCTGCCGGAGAGAAAATCCCCCGTGACGGATGCCGTATTGGCTGCCACCTCGGCGGGAGTTCCGGCTGCCACCACTTCTCCTCCGTGGATCCCCGCACCGGGACCGATGTCGATGATATAATCCGACTCCGTCATGGTTTCTTCGTCGTGTTCCACCACGAGGACGGAATTGCCCAGATCCCGCAGGTGTTTCAAGGTGGCAATCAGCTTGCTGTTATCCCGTTGGTGCAGCCCGATGGACGGCTCATCCAGGATGTAAAGCACCCCGGCAAGGGAGGAGCCGATTTGGGTGGCAAGGCGGATGCGCTGGGCTTCTCCCCCGGATAGGGTGGCGGATTTCCGCGCTAAGGTCAGGTAGTCGAGCCCCACCGCCGTAAGGAATCCCAGCCGACTTTTCAGTTCCTTGAGAATTTCTCGTGCCACCTGCATCTCCGCTTCCGTGAAGGTGAGGGATTTGGTAAAGGCAAGGGAATCCTGCACGGACATGGCACAGAACTGGTGGATATTTTTGCCTCCCACTGTGACGCCAAGGGCATCGGGATTCAGCCGTGCGCCGTGGCAGTCGGGGCATTCCCGGTCGGTGAGGAACTGTTCGTAATACTCGTATTCCCACGCTCCCGGCTGTGCCCGGTTCTCGATCATCTTGAGAAGTCCCTCAAAGGCGAGGGTCTGGGTCTGGGAGCGGGCACCGAAATGGCGGGTGATGGTGATCGGCTCCGGGGAACCGTACAAGAGGACGTCCATGGCTTTCTTGGGATAGTCGCAGAGGGGCATATCCAAGGTCGCGCCGTGCTTTTCGATGGCGGCGAGAATGAGGGGTCCGTTCCAGCTTTCGTCCGTGAGGGTTTTGAAGCCGTTCACTGCCACCGCCCCTTCCGCCAGAGACAGGCTATGATCCGGGAGGATTTTTCTCGGATCCACGGTGCGGAGAACCCCCAGCCCGGTACAGGTGGGGCAGGCACCGAAGGGATTGTTGAAGGAGAACATCCGGGGTTCCAGCTCCCCAAAGCTGATGCCATGCTCGGGACAGGCGTAATTGGTGGAGAAGGACAGCTCTTCCGGCTCCTCGTCCCCTCTCGGCACGGTGACGCACAGGAGAGAGCCGTCGGATTCTCTCAGCGCGCATTCCACGGAGTCCGTGAGGCGGGTGCGGAGGTCGGGCTTCATCACCAGTCGGTCGATGACCAGTTCTACGGTATGGCGGAGGTTTTTGTCCAGTTCGATCTCCTCGGTGAGGTCGTACACCACCCCGTCGATGCGAGCGCGGACGTAGCCATTTTTCTTGGCATCCGCCAGCACCTTTTCCTGCCGTCCTTTCTTCGCCCGCACCACGGGGGAGAGAATCAGGAATCGGGTTCCCTCGGGCAGTGCCATGATGCTGTCGATGATGGCATCCGTGGTATTCTGGCGGATTTCCCTGCCGCAAACGGGGCAATGGGGCACCCCCAGTCTGGCGTACAAAAGGCGGAGGTAGTCGTAAATCTCCGTCACCGTCCCCACCGTGGAGCGCGGGTTCCGGGATGTGGTCTTCTGGTCGATGGCAATGGCGGGGGAAAGTCCCTCAATGGCGTCCACGTCAGGCTTGTCCATCTGACCGATAAACATCCGGGCATAGGAGGACAGAGATTCCACGAAGCGGCGGTGTCCTTCCGCATAGATGGAAGCGAAGGCAAGGGAGGATTTCCCCGACCCCGACAGTCCCGTCAGCACCACCAGCTTTTCCCGGGGCACATCCACGTCGATATTTTTGAGATTATTCATCCGCGCGCCGCGGACAGAGATATGTTCAGGCATAGAGTACCGTCCTTTTTGGTTGTTTTTGGGGGAGTGGGGAACAAATCCCGGGATGAATAGAATCTCCGAATCCACGCGATGTCCCTCCGTAGGGCGGGGCCTTGTGTCCCGCCGCTTAATGATTCCACCCGAACGATGTGGCGGGGGACGTGGACTTCGTCAAATCCAAGT
>JAZSQX010000153.1:0-5980 GCA_045538235.1 Eubacteriales bacterium | reverse complement strand
AGCAGCTGCAGGCGGCAGGGTCATGACCAGCTGCTCCAGCCCCGGCATCTCCCTTAAGCAGGAAGGTATCTCATACATCGTAGGTGCAGAGCTTCCCGCGGTTATCGTAAACATCGTGCGCGGCGGCCCCGGTCTTGGCGGCATCCAGCCTGCGCAGTGCGATTATTATCAGGCGACCCGAGGCGGCGGTCACGGCGATTACCGTATGGTCGTTCTTGCTCCCAGCACCGTTCAGGAAGCTGTTGAGCTCACTCAGGAAGCTTTTGATATCGCAGACTACTACCGCAACCCCGTTATGCTCCTTGGCGACGGCATGATCGGTCAGATGATGGAGCCCGTTACCATGAAGCCCATAGAAAAGCGCGAGCTGCCCGAAAAGACTTGGGCCGCTACCGGCTGGGACGGAAAGAGCCGCCCCAGAGCGATCCTCAACTCCCTGTTCATCGATCCCGCAGTTCTCGAAAACTCCGTCAACGAACGGTATCAGCGCTATGCACAGCTGGAAGCCAACGAAGTGCAGTATGAAGAATACATGACCGATGACGCGGACATCGTTCTCGTGGCATTCGGCATCACCGCTCGCATCTGCAAGAGCGCCATCACCGAAGTGCGCAAGGCGGGCATCAAGGCGGGTCTTCTCCGTCCCATCACCCTGTGGCCCTATCCGAAGGCTGCCATTGGCGCCCTCGCAGACCGCACCAAGGCATTCCTCTCCGTGGAAATGTCCATGGGTCAGATGGTCGACGACGTTCGTCTTGCTGTCAACGGCAAGCGTCCCGTTTACTTCTACGGAAGAACCGGCGGCATGATCCCCTCCGTGGAAGAAGTTGCCGCTGAAATCACGCGTCTCGCAGAAACCCTTTAATTTCGGGAAAGGATGAATCAACATGAAAACAGTATTTGACAGACCTCAGGCACTGTCTGACGTACCGCTTCACTACTGCCCCGGCTGTACCCACGGTATCGCCCACAGACTGGTTGCCGAAACCATAGACGAGCTTGGCATTCTCGGAAACACCGTGGGCATTGCACCCGTCGGCTGCTCCGTTTTCGCCTACAACTACTTCGAATGCGATATGATCGAAGCCGCTCACGGACGCGCTCCCGCCGTTGCAACCGGTGTGAAGAGAACGCACCCCGACACGGTAGTCTTCACCTACCAGGGAGACGGTGACCTTGCCGCCATCGGTACGGCTGAAACCGTTCACGCTGCTACCCGTGGAGAAAACATCACGGTGATCTTCATCAACAACTGTATCTACGGTATGACCGGCGGTCAGATGGCTCCCACCACCCTGCCCGGTCAGATCACCACTACCTCGCCCTACGGAAGAAAGCGCAGCATTCAGGGGAACCCCATCCGCGTCTGCGAAATGCTCTCCACTCTGGACGGCGTTGCTCTGGCAGCCCGGGTTTCCGTGGACAGCCCCAAGAACATCCTGAACGCGAAGAAGATGATCCAAAAAGCATTCCAGAACCAGCTGGACGGCAAGGGCTTCTCCATTGTGGAAATTCTCTCCACCTGTCCCACCAACTGGGGTCTTTCTCCCAAGGATGCGCTCCAGTGGCTGAGAGACAACATGATGCCCTACTACCCCCTCGGCGTCTACAAGGATGCTGAAGCATTGAAGGATGGTGAATAAGATGACGACAAGAATCATTTTCGCCGGCAGCGGCGGTCAGGGAATCCAGTTCTCCGGGAAGCAGATGGCAAAGACTGGTATGCACATGGATAAGAACGTGACATTCCTCCCCTCCTACGGTCCCGAAATGCGCGGCGGTACCTCCAACTGCACCGTGGTCATCTCCGATGAAGAAATCGGCTCTCCCAGCGTCACCAGCCCCGACATTCTGGTTGCCATGAACCTGCCCTCCTTCGACAAGTTTGAGCCGAAGGTAGCAGCAGGCGGTATCATCTTCTCCGATGCCACCCTCGTGGATCGCGTCAGCACCCGGGACGACATCCGCGTAGTTGCCATTCCCGCTACTGCCATGGCAAACGACAACGGACTGGGCGGCTTTGCAAACGTAATTCTCCTCGGTCAGATCCTGAAGGTAACGGGCATCTTCGATTACAACGAATTCAAGGAATTTCTCCTCTCCGGCATTCCCGCCGCCAAGAGTGCTCTCATCGAAAAGAACGAAAAGGCGCTGGAACTGGGCTATCGCTGGGAAGCATAAATCCCACACAACAAGAAAACTGCTGTCACCCGTCATTCCGATGGGCACAGCAGTTTTTCATTTGAATTTGAAATTTACTTCGCTTCCGAAATCCGGCAGGCGGAGAGAATCTTCAGAAGGGTGATCCGGTTTCTCGCATAGGGCGCATACAGGAGAGATTTTTCCACAAAGGCGTCGTCATCGGATAATCCAATATCCGCCGTGGTGCAAGGCGTTCCCGCCATCCGGAGAATCCGTTCGATTTCCTCCGCATCGGGCAGTTCTGCCGTAACCTTATCGATTTCCTTCTGGACAGCCCCTCTGTCTGCCACGTGAATCTTCGCGAGGCTGGAGGACGCCGGATTGCCGCCGGGCATATTTTCCTTCATGATCCCGTCGGTGAGTTCCCCGAATGCGGGAGCGATGGTGTCACGGCTCATGACTTTTTCCAAGTCGATTGCTTCGATTCGGTCAAAATCCACGCCGCCCTTCAAAAATTCCTTGTACGCCTTCACCACTGCCACAAGTCCCACTGCCACCTTTTCGCCGTGGAGGGCATCGTTTTCCTCGTTGATGCAGTGCATTTCCCACAGATGGGACATATGGTGCTCCGAGCCGGAGGCAGGGCGGGAATTTCCCGTCAGCTGGATGGCAAGCCCGGACAAAAGGAGCGCATTCATCACCTTGGTGGTGTACTCTTCCTTGGAGATCTTGTCGCGGTTGACGAGAGCCTCGTAAAGATCCCGCATCGCTTCGGTTTCCAGGGAGCTGATTTCGGGGCAGAAGTATTCTCCGGTAAGGATTCTGCCGATCTCCCAGTCAAAGAGAGAGGTGTATTTTCCGAACACATCCCCAACACCGGAGGCAGTAAGGCGGTCGGGTGCGGTGCAGAACACAGCAGGTGCCGCAAAAGAGGCGAGGGGGGGAATGGATTCAAAGGTGAGCTTCTGTCCGTACCAGGTCATCGCCGCCACACCGGACACAAATCCGTCCACGCTGGCTGCCGTCGGATAGGAGAGGAAGGGGATCTTCTTTTCCCCTGCCGCATACCGGGTAATGTCGTGTACCGAGCCGGATCCGCAGGCGATCATCACGTCGGCACCGGTTTCTGCGATGAATTCCTCTGCCTGAGCCGCGTAAATCTCCGTCGCGTGTGCATGGCCGTCCACAACCTTCACTTTCGCCGGGAACTCTTTCAGAATCCGTTCCGCATAGATGGCCGTATTCTCGTCGCAAAGGATCACGGGATTGTGGAATCCCTTCTTATCGATGTATGCCTTCATCGCGGCTTCCGCATCGTTGGACACCACACATTCCTCCGTGAGAAGAGAATGCTTCTTTCCGCAGGAGCAATTTTCTGTAATTTTTACGACACTATCAAACATAGGACTATCCTTTCAAAATGAGTTCTATATCACACGCCGAACGAATACAATGCCTCAGAGGAAAAACAACCAAAACGGAGGTTTGTTATGTTTGTCTGCACCGTTCGTGCGAATACGCTGAAATTTTTTGGGATCATCGCTTTGGCTTTGGCGGCACTCTGCACCATTATCCTGACGATTCCCGAGTACACGCCCGTCTCCACCAAAGCCGTAGCCGCTTCTGCCTCGAAATACACCTATGACAAAATCAAGACGACGGAGGATGCGGCGGCATTTCTCGCCCAATTCGGCTGGCAGGTAGAGCCCACCCCCCTTGAGGAAATCAAAATCCGGATTCCGGAGGAGTTTGACAAGGTCATGAATTCCTACAACGAGCTTCAGCGGAATCAGGGGCTGGATCTGTCCAAATACCGTGGCAAAGAGGTGACGCGCTACACCTTCCGAGTGACGAATTTCCCGGAAAAAGCTGGCGAGGTAATGGCAAATGTGATCGTGTACAAAAAGCGGGTCATCGGCGGCGATTTATGTACCGCGGACGTCACCGGCTTCATCTGCGGCTTTGAGGGAATCAAAACCACGAAGTAATTATACCACACTCTGTACGGAAATACAAGAGGTTTGTTCATCATTTGTAAAATATTCTTCGGATCCAGAAAACCAAAAAAAGCCCTCCCCTTCCTGCGAAGAGTGAGGACTTTTTCCTTTGCCTCTTTTCATCCGCTGCGACAGGCGATTTCCCATCGCTTACGCTTTTTCGAATCCTACCAGTACGCCGCCACGTTCTGCATAAAAGCTGCAGAGACCACGGAGTTTATGAATTTCCACGGAAGCGTGTTCAAACTTCTGGTGAATCAATTCCTTCAGCCGCAAAGCTGCTTCTTCATTTATACAGTGACCGATGCTGATTTTTCCTTTCCGGAAGCCCTCCTTCTCAAGAGACGACACCAGCGTTTCCAGAGAACGACGTTCCCCGCGGCATTTGTGCAGAGGCTCCAGGGTACCTTCGTCGCTGGCCTTACCGATGATGCAGATGCCGGCGATTCCTACGATTTTCGCCACGATGGGAGACACCCGCCCATTGTTGGCGAAGGTTTTCAGAGACTTGAGCATAAATATCAGACCCGTTTTCTTCAGATACTGGGTGATCTTATCACAGATCGTCTCGTAGGGCATCTCGTTTTCGATGTATTCCTCCAGCTTTTCCACCACCAGCGTCATTTCGGGACCGGCGGACAGGGTATCAATGACGAACACCCGCTTCCCTACGTGCTCCGATTCGTACATCTTCTTGGCGGCACAGGCGGAATTGTAGCTTCCCGACAGACCGCTCGTGATGGTGACGCAGAAAATATCGTCCGCATCCCCAAAGGCCTCCAGCCAGTCGTTGGTGTTGGGACAGGAGGATTTGGATTTTCCCTTATACTGACTCAGATATTCCACCATTCCACTCACGTCAAGGCTTTCATCATCCACAAACTCACGCTCATCGGTGTTGACCTTCATGGAAGCCGTGGCGAAATCGGTATGCTTCAGCGAAAACAGATCACAGGACGTGTCTGCCACAATTTTGATTTTTCTCATTTTGTTTCTCCTGTTTCATCAAACCCACCGAACGGAATCACGCTTGTTTGGTGAAGGATGTGCCGACTCGACCGTCTCAGATTAATACAGCGATTCTTTTCTTCCCCATCGGCGGAAAATATTGTCTCAACTTTTGCGTCATTATACCACACCGCCGCCGAAAAGTCAACATATATTTATTATTTAATTATTAAAATATTCTCGCAAAAAAACAAAATCCGAACAGACTTCGTTTGAAGCGTTCGGATTTGTTACGTTTGGTGACCCACAAGAGAGTTTAGACGAACTCTCTTGCAGCACCATTTCCTCTACTTCTTCCATGATAATCTCATAATCTTCTGTTTCCCCGTTATTCAAATCAAAGGTGAGTTTTATATGGTCGTCGTACAGATAAACCGACTTGACAAAAGCATCGAATAATTCTTGCTGACAATCTTTGTTTTCGATGTTCGCTGATCTGAAATGCTCCAAGTATGCGAGCAACGCTTCTCTTGTGACTGCTTTTCCTGCTTCGCCCTGAGCTACCAACACACGAGCTTCAAGCTGAGCCTTTTCCGATTCAAGCTCTTGCAAATGCTCTTTGGTCGAGGCGGTTATTATGCCTTGGTCTATTGCTAGCATAACATTTGCAATAGCCTTTTTTACTTCTCTTTGACGTTCCTGCAGGTTCGCTATTTCAACTTGTTTCTCGTTGCTGTTTTGGTATTCGAGAACTTGGTCGACAATCCACTCCATTACAGACGGTTGCAATATATATTCACGGATGGCTCGTGCAACTTCTTTTTCTATGAAATCTCTGCGTACTGCCTTTTTGTCGCAGTTCCCTTTGCTTCGTTTTTCGTTGCAAATATAGT
>JAZSQX010000300.1:0-2571 GCA_045538235.1 Eubacteriales bacterium | reverse complement strand
AAGCGGTCTTAGGAAGACAATGACTAGACCCAACTCCTTGGCTCACAGAACGACATGGCTACGATCCGACTTTGTTCATAACACAGCGGCGGGCGAATTTCTGAAGGATGTCATCAAAGGTGCGAAACGGCATTTGTTTGTCCGGGAGGGCGGAAAAATCCCACGCCATCCCCGACGGACTATCGACAATTTGGTTCATCATTTGATCCTTTCATAAAGGGGGATGCGGATTTTCCGATGCCTGCGTTCCCACAACCTCAAACCGGAAAAGGAGGCATCCATGACCCACAGTTTCTTTCTCATATCCTCGGAGGGGCGGCATTCCTATCGTATCACCCTTCCCTGTTTTTCCGACCAGGCGGCTTTTCGGGATGCCGCCGTGATGAATCGCTTTTACGAGACGGCGGCTGGCTGCCTGTATCGGGAAGCCCTTCGTTCTTTAGCGGGAGAGGAACGGCTGATCCACTTCGGATGCACGCCTCGGGTGGAGGAGGAAGAGGGTAAAATCCGGGTCACGCTTCTTCTCAGCCTTCAAAAGAGCGGGACTTCCACCCGACGCCGCACCGTCACCCATCTGTGGCAAAACGGCGTTCTTCTGAGAGAAAAAAAGCCCCGTCCTCACTCATTCTTCCGCCGTCGGCGAAAAAAGGGAGCAGAGACATATATATTGTAGTAAAAACCCCTGGTTTTGTCAAGTCACCCGCTGTTTTTTTTCGCAAAATGACAGAAAATTACCGTTTGATACTTGCATTTCTCCCTCGAATCCCGTATAATGTTGCCAATCAAAATAACAATCGTCCATCGTGGAGGATTCCGATAAAAAAACTGTCTCTTGTCAACATCAAGCAGGGAACGAAATCGGTCCCGCGCTTTTCAAACGGCAACACCCTGCCCCTGGTTCAGCTCCCCTTTGGCATGACCGCCTTTGCTCCCCAGACGGAGGTACACGGCACCTGGTTTTACCATCCCGATGATCGTTCGCTGGAAGGGATTCGTCTGACTCACCAGCCCATCCCCTGGATCGGAGACTACGGCACCTTTTTGATGACGCCCCAAAACGACAACATCGCAAACTCCCCGGCGGGCGCATGGAGCGGCTACCGACCTGCCGAAGCGGTCATGACCCCCTCTGCCCCGGCAAAAAGGATCTCGTAACCTTTGAGCCCATGGCAAAGGAATGGCATTTCCGGAACAGTACCCACATTTGATCGCACAATTCAAAAGCCCCAGTCCATGTCAAAAAACATGGCTGAGGCTTTTTATTGTCATAATCTCACGCTTTTTGATTCTCGTGTTTCACCCGATCGTGCTCTTCCGCTCTCTTGGCATCGTTGAAGTTATCCAGCGTACCAACGAGGTAACCCGTAATCCGGCGGATCCGTTCGAATTTCACGTCGCCCTCGATCCGTCCGCATCCGGGGCAGGTATTGCCGATCATGCCCGTATAGCCGCAGAGGGGGTCGTGATCCACAGGGTGGTTGATGGCACCGTAGCCGATCCCGCTGTCGTGCATCATACGGACGATTTTTTCAAATGCGTCCATGTTTTCCGTGGGATCGCCGTCCATTTCCACGTAGGTGATATGCCCGCCGTTGGTCAGATTGTGATACGGCGCTTCAATGCGGATTTTTTCCGCCGCGGAAATGTTGTAATACACGGGCACGTGGAAGGAGTTGGTGTAGTACTCTCTGTCCGTCACACCTTCGATGATCCCGAAGCGCTTCTTGTCAATGCGGATAAACCGTCCCGACAGCCCTTCGGCCGGGGTAGCAATCAGAGAGAAGTTCAGACCGTACTTCACGGCGGCGGCATCCATGAGCTTTCTCATAAAGCCAACGATTTCCAGACCCAGAGCCTGTGAGCTCTCGGATTCCCCGTGATGCTTGCCGGTCAGCGCCACCAGAGCCTCTGCCAGACCGATGAAGCCCAGGGTGAGGGTGCCATGCTTCAGCACTTCCCCCACGGTGTCGTCGGTTTTCAGCTTGTCGGAATCCAGCCAGATGCCCTCACCCATGAGGAAGGGATAGTTCCGCACCTTCTTCTGGGACTGAATGCGGTACCGTTCCAGAAGCTGACCGATGACCAGCTCCACGTTCCGCTCCAGATCGTCGAAGAAGCGGTCGATATTGCCCTTTGCGTTGATGGCAATGCGGGGGAGGTTCACGGAAGTAAAGCTCAGGTTCCCCCGTCCGGTGACGATTTCCCGATCCTTGTCGTAGACATTGCCCACCACGCGGGTACGGCATCCCATGTAAGCGATTTCCGTTTCAGGTCTGCCATCTTTATAATACTGCGCGTTGTAAGGAGCATCCAGGAAACTGAAATTGGGGAACAGTCTCTTGGCGGACACCTTGCACGCCAGCTTAAAAATATCGTAGTTGGGATCGCCCGGATTGTAGTTGACCCCTTCCTTTACCTTGAAAATCTGGATGGGGAAAATGGGCGTTTCGCCGTTGCCCAGCCCCGCATCCGTGGCTTCCAGGAGGGATTTCATCACCAGTCTGCCTTCCGCGGAGGTATCGGTACCGTAGTTCAGGGAGGAGAAGGGAATCTGCGCCCCAGCCCGGGAGT
>JAZSQX010000179.1:0-6555 GCA_045538235.1 Eubacteriales bacterium | reverse complement strand
TAGTTGCCCTGCGCTCTTGCAACGATGGATTCGGTGAGGGCGATCACGTCCCGATCACGGAGGGAAAAGCCCTCTGATTCAGCGGCAAGAAGCACACTTTCCGAAACGATCTCTGCCAGAT
The DNA here is from genome assembly GCA_045538235.1 of Eubacteriales bacterium. Taxonomy (GTDB): domain Bacteria; phylum Bacillota; class Clostridia; order Oscillospirales; family CAG-272; genus UMGS1696. The sequence continues at coordinate 6,434 of JAZSQX010000179.1, read as the reverse complement.
TGTCTCCTTCGCGGATAATGGGACAGCGAATACCGCGGGAAACCGTACCGACTCTGCGTTCTTTTGCTTCCATGATTGTATATTTCCTTTCATACCTATCAGAAACTTTTTAAGAAATGCTCAACATATCTATTATACACAGTTTTTCCCCTCTTTGCAAGATTCCCGGAAAAGAAATTTTTACAAAAAATGCATTTCGGCAGTTTTACTAACAATGGAGAGAAAGAGGAGATTTCATTTGAAAAATTGGATAATCGGATGAAAAAAGAAGAAAGCGGGAACGTGAGGTTCCCGCTGGTTTTCTCCCATAATTTTGATGAATCAGCCTTCGTATTCGAGGTTTGCGATGAGGGCGCAGACAGCAGCGGTGTCGTAACGGGACAGCGTGCGGTTGCCGGTGTAACCCTTTTCGGAAACCAGGCTGATGGCGATGGCGTTATCCTTTGCGGACTTGGCAGCATCGTAATTGTTAAAGGAAATCTCGTTGATGGATTCCAGTACGCTGAGGTACTTGTTCACGATTGCGCAGGCAGTCTGCACGTCGCAGTATACGCTCAGCTGGGTCTTCTTGTCGATGAGACCGAGGAAGATTGCCCAGTCAACCCGTTCGTCCACGGAGTCATAGCGATCCTTGGTGTCGGTCATTTCCACGAGAGCGGAAACGAAGTCACCAACGGTGATGGCGTTTTCCCCACGGAAGTAGCACTTGCCGCTGAACTTCTTCTCGTAGTCCATGATGCCGGATTCGGTGACGTAGCGGACAGCATCGGCGTAGGCATCCTTCACGTCAACGAAGGGGCTCTTGTAAGCGAAGATGACTTCCACGGTGTGGGCGGCATTCAGTTTGGTGAAGGTGTAGGTGGAAACGGCACCCACGGACTTACCGTCGATGAGAACGTCGGAAACCACGTAGTTGTCATCGGGATTGAAGGAGTAGGTAACCGTGTCGTAGTAGTTGGCGGAGATCTTTTCTGCATCCGTCAGCGCGTTGTTTTTCTTCGCAGTCACGGTGCCGTTGCCCTGCACTGCACCGAGGAGGGTGTAGGGGGTGGTCAGGTAAGCCTTTGCGAAGGTTGCGCGAACGGTGGTGTCCTTTTTGATGGTCAGGTTCAGAACGTTTTCAGCGCCGTAGCTGACACCGTTGATCACCACGTCGGTGAGAACGTAGCCGGGAGCAGGGTAGAATGCGATGGTTCTCTTGTCGCCGTATTCCACGGTGGAGGAACCGGACATCCAGTAGGTGCCGCCCGTGGTGCAGGAAACGTGAACGGTGAGGGAGTCGTCAAAGATACCGGGGAACCAGGTATTGCCTTCCCATTCGTTGAAGAGAACATTGGTGCTGTGACCGGCAGAGCATTCGTAGTGCGCGTACAGGGTGCTGTCCAGAACCGTGAGGTACTTGTAGGAGGGTGTCAGGAGACAGCCCTTACAGGAGCATACGATGACCTTTGCGGTGTCGTCTTCCTTGTCGTCTTCTACGGTAACGGTGTTGTAACGAATGGTATCGCAGCGCAGGCAGTAGTAGCGGTCAACGAGAACCTTATCCTTCAGAATGGTGTCGATGAAGACGAGGTACTTGCCTGTTTTGCATTCGGAGCATACGAAATTCTTGTCGGAGGGGGTGTTTGTGGTTTCGTCCTTATCGGGCTTGCTGGTGGTGGGAACCTTCATGGTACCCTTGCCGTCGCAGTCCGCTTTCAGGCACTTCCAGAGGATGGCGCCGTCTTCCACGTAGTAGAGGGCATAGGAGTTGCACTTCTCGCAGGAGTCATACCACCACTGAACCAGATCCGTATTCCACCAGAAGTTGTTGCCGTGGGTGGGCTTGTAGTTCAGGAGGTAGTGGTACAGGGAGAGAGAGGCGTTATCTTTCACGTCGGTGGTGTCGTCTTTTCCCCAGAAGCTGGCGGCAGATGCGCTGACAACGAGGGAGGCGAGCATCAGAAATGCAAGCACAAAAGAGAGAAGTTTCTTCATAAATGTAGTTTCCTTTCCATTCATTATGAATTTTGTGTGTTCCATTGCAGTATACCATATTTGCCCAACGGAAATGTTAAGAAATTATGAATTTTTGTAATTTTGCGGAGAAAACGGTCTGCAGGAACATCCGAATACAATCACTTAGACGATGAGGGGGAGGAAAATGTTCCCGCAGACGGAAAAAATTATTTTATTTTCTGAATCGATTTTTACTTGTGGTTAGCCGTAAGGATGCGGATGCCGTAGGGGGACACTGTCACCTCTCCCTGACAGATTTCCCCGGTGAGAAGATCCGTCATGGTTTCGTGATCCAGTCCGTTGAATGGCATCATGTCGGTGCCGATGGGGGCGCCTGTGTATCGCTTCAGAATGTCGTACTGGCGGTGGATAAAACGGCGGTCAGCATCGTGATGGGACATGGTCCACTCATAGCGGATGTGGGGATTGTGCCAGGTTCCCACGGCGGCGGGAATATCGTCAATGCTGTCGTATGCCTGACTGAAGAGGTTCAGATTCCAGCGGCGGTTGACTTCTTCCACGGTGCCGTATTCCGCCCGAAGACGGTTGTGGAAATTTTCAATACAGTACGGGCAGACACAGCCGTCGTCGTGGGTGTAAATTTCGTTGTCGATCTGCCAGCCGATGATGGCGGGATCGGCGCCGAATTCTTCTGCCATCTTCGTAACAATGCGGTCGCAGGCTGCCAGATAGTCGGGGTTGTTCGAGCAGCCGTGGCGGCGTCCCCCGTGGCTGGCGCGGATGCCGTCTTTTTTCAAAACGGGAATCTCCGGATACTTTTTCAGAAGCCAATGGGGCGGCGTGGCGGTGGGCGTTCCCATGATCACGGCAATTCCTGCCTCTGCCAGCGCATCCACTATCCGATGAAGCCAGTCAAAGTGATACTGCCCCTCGGCGGGTTCCATCTTCTTCCACGCGAACTCGCCGATCCGGGCGCAGGAGATCCCCGCTTCCTTCATTTTTTCAATATCCTTAGGGATTTCACTCTCGTCCCAGGCCTCGGGATAGTACGCACATCCAAGAAACGGGCGTTTGATGGTATCCATCATCCTTTTCATAAAAAACGCTCCTTGTACATTTGTGGTGCCTTATTATAGCACACCTGGAAGAGAAAAGCAAGAAAAAGGGGTGAGAACAGCATCTTGCAAAACGGGGCAAAGCGTGATATAATTATAATACAGATGATTATAGAAAGACTCCATTTTCCATGGACAGGCGGTGCGGTATGGAAAACAAAAATATTCAGCGACTCCTTCCTACGCTGGCGACCTTCATCCTCATGATGGCAGTGCAGAAGCTGCTCAATCTTCTCTGCGGGATGTTCATCCCCGATCAGACGCTCACGTCTCTGGTGGCATTTCTCACGTCGGTGGGGCTGGGAATCTACTTTTTTTGCGCCCGCCCCACGATGGAGGATCCGGAGAGCGACCAGGTCGAATCGGACGGGGTCAAAGACCTGACGGCGGGGCATCCTGTTCTCTGCGTCCTCGGCACTCTGGCGGCAATCGGAATTCTCGTGGGGCTGATGAGTCTGCTCGGCGTGTGGTTCGACGGGGAGACCACGGTGGAACTTTCCCTTCTGTCGGTGCTTTCCCTCCTGGTGCTCCACCCCATTCTGGAAGAGTATATTTACCGTAGGCTGTTCTATGGGGAGCTGCGGCGGCTCAACCCGATTTTCGCCTGTCTTACCCAAGGGGTGATGTTTGCCATCAGCCACGACACCACGGAATCCATCCTGTTCGCTCTGCTAGCAGGGGTGACCTTTGGCGCGCTGATGGAGGTGAGCGGCACCTTTCTCTGCGGTGTGGCAGCACATCTGGTGATCAACCTCCGTTCGTTTTGGTATCTCACCTTTCTCCGGGATCGGACGAACGTGTGTTATACCGTGGATATGTTTGTGATCGTCGGTGGTGCGGTGGCTCTGATTGCCGCTCTTGTGCTCCATAGCATGGGGGTATTCCAGCGGCGGGAAGCGGGCGACGGATCGGAGGAAGCGGCATGACAAAGCGAGAACAGCGGGAAGAGCGGATTCGCCTTTGTCTCAGAGACTACGCAGAACAGTGCGGCGACGCTGTCCGGAATGATGAGTACTTTATGGGAGCGGCTCTTGCGCTTGCCTCAATGGCGGCGGCGGAGGGAGAAGTTCCCGTGGGATGCGTGATTGTGCGGGGGGGCGAAATTCTTTCGGGCGACTACAACGGCCGGGAAACCTTCGGGGCGGCGCTGTACCATGCGGAGACGGCTGCCATTGGAAAAGTCAACGAAATCCTGGGCGGCTGGCGGCTGACGGGATGTACGCTGTACGTGACTCTTGAGCCCTGTCCCATGTGTGCGGGAGCCATCTGGGCGGCGCGGGTACCCCGAGTGGTATTTGGAGCGAAGGATGCGAAAGCGGGGGCGATGGGTTCGCTGATCCGGCTCAATTCCTATCCCTTTAATCACAAGCCCGCGGTGACGGAAGGCGTGTATGCCGAAGAAGCACGGAAATTGCTGCAGGCATTTTTTCAGCGCAAGAGAATGGAAGGAGGTTGCCCATGAAAAAATCGGTTTCGGATCTTCTGTTCATCTCCGATCTGGATGGCACTCTGCTCGATCACGATGCACGACTGCCACAGGGCGTGGCGGAGCGGATCAACCGGCTGACAGCGGCGGGGGTGAAGATCACCTATTCCACCGCACGCACCATCCGTTCCGTATCCCACATTCTGGCGGACGTGGATTTTTCCCTGCCGGGTGCGGCTCCCGTTTCCCTCATGAACGGGGTGATGGTGCGGGATATGGCGGCAGGCTCCTACGTCCGATGGGCGGCAATGCCCCGGGACAGAGCGGAAGAACTCCTCACCATCCTCACCCGTGAGAGAGCGGAGCCTTTTGTGTACGCTGTCAATCCCGATGACGTCATTCAGGGGGATGCCCTCTGTACCTGGTACCGCCGAACGGTGAATGACGCGATGGAAGATTTTCTCCGCGAGCGGGAAACCCGTTGGCAAAAACCCTTCCGTCGATTCCGGGAACCGGACGAGATCGGGGGAGAGATCCTCTATTTCTGCGTGCTGGGAGAGGAAGCGTTGATTCGTCGATGTGCCGCGGCGGTGGATGATGTGGAGGGAATCCGCAGCACCCACTACGCCGATGCTTACCGGGCGGGGGTGTGGTATTTGGAGATTTTCTCCGAGGATGCCTCCAAAAAGCACGCCGCGGAGTTTTTACGCCGGCAGACGGGGGCAAGGTGCCTCATCTGCTTCGGGGACAACCGGAACGATCTGCCCATGTTCGAAGCGGCAGACGTGGCGGTCGCGGTGACGGGAGCGGTGGAAGAAGTGCGCCGGCGTGCCGATACCGTGACAGACGACGTGGTCGAATTTATTGAAAATTATGTGGAAGAATATCGGAAAGAAGAATAAGGGAGAATATCGATGGAAAATCAAATGGAATACAGCGCCGAAGCCCTGAAGCAGGAGGCGTACGAAGCGGTACGGGAGCTTCTGACGGCGGCGCAGGTGAAACAAGGCGGAATTTTGGTAGTGGGATGCTCTACCTCGGAGGTGACGGGGGGTGTGATCGGCAAAGCGTCGTCCCCGGAAGCGGCAGAGGCGCTCTACGCGGGCGTATCTCGTGCGGCGGCGGAATCGGGGGTGTTCGTGGCGGCGCAGTGCTGTGAGCATCTCAACCGCGCCATCGTCACGGAGCGGGAAGCAGTGGCACTGCCCGTTGCCTGCGGAGTCCTGCGGGAAGTGAACGTAATCCCCCAGCCCAAGGCGGGCGGATCCTTTGCCGCCGCGGCGTATTCCCACGCGAAGGATCCCGTGGTGTTAGAGCATATCGCGGCGGACTGCGGCATCGACATCGGCGGAACTCTCATCGGGATGCACCTGAAGGAAGTGGCAGTCCCCCTGCGGCTGTCGGTCAAAACCATCGGCGCAGCTCCCGTAACGGCAGCCAGAACCCGCGCCAAATTCATCGGCGGCTCCCGGGCTGTGTACGACGAGGGGAAATTGTGACGGGAGAGACGATGGGGGCATCTTTTATAAAAGATTCCCCCAAACCCCCTTCAAAATTTTGGACTGGGTGAAAAAGGGGGCATCGCACCGCCATCTTGTAGGGGCGACCATCGGTCGTCTGTGATGTAAAACGAAAGCGTATGTTCGCCTGGACGAGATTTTTCGTCTTTGCGAGCATACGCTTTTTGATTATTTGGTGATTTCGAAGACGTACGAGCCGGATTCCAGCAGAATATACATGGTGCCGGCTGGAATGTTGTAGTTCAGAACCCGGATGAAATCGGAAAACATTTCGATCCGATCGGTGGTCGTGTGGTTGTAGAAGAAATGCACACCGTCTTCTGTTTCCATTCCGCATTGCTTCTCGTCGGCGTATTCCACTCCATCCCATACGATGGTGCCGCGCAGTGCCGTGGGCTTCCAGAGGAATCGACG
>JAZSQX010000127.1:0-11580 GCA_045538235.1 Eubacteriales bacterium | reverse complement strand
CGAACGTTTCGATAACGATCGGGATCTGTGCACCGGTATTGTCCAGCTTGGAGATGGTTCCCTGTGCGGTAAGGTAATCGCGGTATGCGGTTGCCATGCCAATCCAACTGGATTCGTAGAATTCTTCTATGTTGTTCTTTTCTGCCAGCGCCGCATCCTTCATGAAGATGTACTGGATCCGATAGTTATCGGTGTACTTTCTCTTGGAGGTTACGGTCCAGGTAGAGTTACCGCTGACGGAGATGGAGTCTGCCAGATTGTACACGTCGGAGGGACGGGGAGTAAACTTGGCATAAACGGTGCTGTAAGGATGAACGGAACCGCCGCACTCTGCCATCAGAGAAGCGAGAGAGTCACCTTCCGTGATAACTGCGAGGAACGCGTTCTGATACTTGAAGGAACCGTTTTCTTCCGCGGTAATTTCGGGAACGTATTCGGTTTCGATTTCGGTCACAACTTCGGTTTCCGTTGCGATGGGTTCGCCCTTTTCATTGGTTTCGGGTTCTACGGATTCTGCCTTAGCGGATTCTGCCTCAGCTTTACTTGCAGCAGCAGATTCGGCAGCAGCCTTCTTGGATTCTTCCGCAGCTTTGGAGGCTTCGGCTTCCTTCTGTGCCAGTCTATCTGCCAGAGCGGAGTCCAGACCGGCGAACTGGCTGTTCACCTTATCGTAGTTGACCACGATACCGAAGTAGGGCATCCGCATGGTTTCAGAGTGCTGACCGGTGATTTCATGGTACGCGTAGTCGGAACCGTAGATCGCGCCGGAAATGTTGACGCTTTGACCGACGAAATCTTCGAACCGGATGATGGAACCGGAGCCATCGGGGATGACGGAGTAACCGGTGTATTCGTTACTGGATGCACCGAAGTAAGGAAGAATGGACACTTCCTTGAACTGGAATGCACTTTCGTCGAATTCGATACCGTTTGCGGGAAGACGGACTTCCAGACCGTGTTCGTTGATTTTGTATTCCAAGCTCATACGGAATCTCGGCGGAGCCTCGTCGTTTCCTTCGTAGCCCGTGGACTCATGGTCGTAGTCCAGTTCTTCGTAGGTGTAGTTGGGGCAGTATTCCTTGATGTAGTCCTCGAGCTTACGAAGGTCCTTGGCACCGATGGTGGGTTCACAGATGTAAACCGCCTTTTCCAGGGTGATGGGGTACTTCGCCTGCATCATAGCAACGGCTCTTTCAGACATGGCCGGATCGCTTGCATCGTAGAGCACGTACCAGGTCTTGAGTTTGTCCATGTAATACTTGTTCTCTTCACCTTCACCGAACTGATCGAGAATGAGCTCTTCAAAACGGCTCTTTTCGATCATACGGGGAACGAGACGCGTGACGTGCTCTTCCCCCATGACGTAGTTGACACGGATACCGCCCTTGATACGGGACATGGTAATCTGTCCTCTCATAGCAGCCTCGGTGTAGCTGTACATGGTCTTGAGCTGGTCATTCTGCAGATAGGTAATGATAAGCTGAGAAAGCAGCTTCGACTTCTGGGAAGCCGCGATGGTGGCATTCTTTTCGCCGGTATTGAATTCTGCCGCAACGTCGATGGGGTTGGTGAACCACACCTGACCTGTGGACATATCCTTGACTGCCACTTCACCGGTGAACCACTCGAACCAGAGCTGATAGCCGCTCTCTTCGAGGATCATTTCCATATCGCTCAGTTTTTCTTCAGGAGATTTATAGAGCTTCGTCGTGTAGCTGATAAGGGGTGTGCCTTCGCTGTTGACCTTATCCGCCCAGGCTGCGTCAATGGAAACCGTCATGGAACCGAGAAGCATAACCAGAGTCAAGAATGCTGATAAAATTCTTTTTATTTTCATATCTGTACCTCCTTCTCTATGCTTACAGTCGGTAATTGATTTCTTCAATGATGTTGGTCACCAAGCTTACGAACTTCGCCATCAGAGTGGAGAAGAGGATTCCGAGGAACATGATGAATGCCATACCAACGATGGAAGCCACGCAGGTAAGGATATTCTTGAGGATGGAATAGTCGTGTGTTACCATGGTACCAAGGAAGACGAGGAGACCTACCCAAATGAATGCCAGAGTGCTGAGAAGGGTCAGGATGCCGCCTTCGGAGGATGCCAGGAAGTTGGACGCGATGGTGCTCGGAACCAGGAGAAGCGGGAGAGGAACCAGGCAATAGCAGGTTGCGGTGAATACGTCTCCCATGCTGCCTTCGCCCTCAAACAGCGTGGTCAGACACCAGTTGGCAACCACCCAGAGGAGGACGGGAGCCAGAACGGAGCCGGTCGCGGTGAGGAAGGAGAAGGTTGCATTGACACGGGGGTTAAAGATGTAACCCTGACCAATGGAGTTGTAGAAGTAAGCAATGATAGTGATGAAGAGAATTACGAATGCACTCTTCACAGAGCCGCGCTTTTCGTGCTTCAGATCCCAGAATCCATCAAACGGATGGAAGATCACGTGGAAGGCGTAGAGAAGCTCTTCCTTCATGCTCTTTCTGCCGACCTTAAGAGCCGTCCGCTTGTTGACCTTTCCTGCGAAGCCGAAGAACTTGCCGATGGCGAGGCAGACCAGAACGATGACAATAGGAAGCATCCAGAAGTACTTGCTCGCCCATTCTTTCCGGATTTCCTTATAGGATTCGGAATAATTGGTCGTATCAAAGGCGGAGCGGTAGTATTCCATGGATTCTTCGTACTTACCCTGACGGTACAGAGACTTACCGATCTGGATGTACGCAGATTCGAAATTGTTGTTTCTCTTCAGAATTTCCGTCCAGTCATCGATGGACTGGTCGTATTTCCGGTTGTTTTCGTTTTCCAGTGCCTTCAGCAGGAGGTCACCGTATTCGGTACGGCGGTACACCACGATGCTGCAGTTGTTGGAGTCGATTGCAAGAATCTTGGAGCCCTGGTAGCAGATCGCACCGATTTTGTCGATGTTACCGAACTGGGAACCGGCGTCACCAAAGGCGAAGAGCAGGTTGCCATTGTCATCGTAGGTGTAGATCTGGGAAGTAGCCTGGTCTACGAGGGACCAAGTGCCTTCGGGACCAATGGCAATATCCGTAATGGTGGACTGTCCGGTAACACTTCCTTCGGGGTCAACCAGACCGTTTCGCTTCATAACGTCCTTACCGGAAGCATTGAGCTTCTTGACCGGGTCTTCTGCCGTGGGATCATCGGTAGAAACGAAAATAAAGTTTTTGTCGTCGATGGTGATATTGTTCAGCTCTGTGGAAACGTAGTCCTTGGACATTTCTCTCTGAGCATCGGTCTGGAGTTTTCTCCAGATGATTTCGAGAGCGGAAATGTTGACCTTCTGGGCACCGATGAAGCCGAAGAACGCGCCCTCGGTATTCAGAACGATAACGCCCTGGTAGGTGGTAGAGGATACGACGAAGATTCTGCCGTAATCGTCAACGGCGCAGGCAACGGGCTTATAGATGTCGCCTTCTTCGAACAGATTGGACTTAGGCTGGGGAATAATCTTGATGTAGTTGCCTTCCAGGTCGAACATAACGATACGGTTCTTGTCGGTGTCACACACGAAGATGACGCCGTCCTTTACGAAAACACCCTGGGGATTCGCAAAGCTGTCCGGAACACCGTGTTCGTTGATGAACGTGGAAATCTGCATCTTGAATTTGTAATACTGGTCGAGAACGACGATTCGGTTGTTGCCGGAGTCGGCAATGTAGATTCGTCCGTCGGGACCTTCTTCAATGCAGCTTGCAGAGGCGCTGAGTCCATCCGGAAGCTGCATATAGGAGCCGTTTACAGAACGGTCCGGCACGTACGCTGCGGGAGAGATGAGAACCTGCTTCCCAGCGGAGTAGGTAAACGTAGTGTACGGCACACCTGCGGATACCACGGTAGAAAGCACCATGATCATCGCAAGTGCGATAAGGAGTGCCTTAGTAATTTTTTTCATTGTGTCCTCCTTAGTCTTTCATGCCGCTGGAGCCCATCGTCTCAATGATGTTGGACTGAGAGACGACGAACACGAGGATCGGAACGATCATCATGATAACGCCGGAGGCACAGGAAGCACCGGTACGAACGATACCGGCAGCCAGGATCTGACCGATGGCGTAGTTCAGAGTCTTAAGCTGTTCCGAGTAGATGTAGGTAGAAGCACCCTGCTGCCAGAGACCCTGGAAAGAGTAAACGATCAGCGTCAGCCAGCCGGGTTTTACCATGGGCATGGCAATGGACCAGAAAGTACGGAGTTCGGAAGCACCGTCGAGGCGGGCAGATTCCAGAACGGCGGTACTGACGTTGGATTCCATGAACTGCTTCATGAGGTACAGACCCAGCGTGGAGCACCATGCAGGAACGATGACGGCGAGATAGGTATCAATCCAGCCGAGCATGGACATGGTCAGGAAGTTTACGATACCGGTAACGGTGGCGGTGAACATGAGGGACTTCTGAATGAGCCAGAAGCAAGCCTTGGCGCCGGGGAAGTCAATCTTCGCCAGTGCATAAGCACAGATGGAAGAGAGAACCAGGTTACCGAAGGTGCCGCCCACGGAAATGAGGACGGTATTAAAGATGTAACGGGAGAAGGGAACCCAGGAGTCGCCCATCAGCACGAACAGATCCTTGAAGTTATCCATGGTCGGGCTGATAATGTAGAACTTCGGAGGGAAGTAGAAGAGTTCGTTCAGGGGCTTGAATGCCTGGATGATGGTGTAGTACATGGGAAGAAACATGAACACACCCATAATGGTGAGCATGATGGTAATGCCAACGTCACCGCCGGCCGAACGGTTCAGAACGACCTTATGATTTCTTGTTCTCATTTTTCTCATATTATTCGCCCACCTTCTGAATCAATTTCGTTACGAGGACGTTTGCACCGATCATCATCAGGAAGAGCAGGAAGGAAATCGCGGATGCATATCCGATCTCCCAACGGACGCCCTGATATTCACCGAGGTGCATCGTCAACGTATAAGCCACGTAGTCGACGGTAGGGTTACCGGCAAGGCTGGGAGCGAATCCGAAACCACCGGTGATGGACAGGATCGCACCGAACATGAGCTGAGGCTTCATGGACGGGAGGGTGATGTACCACAGTTCCTGCCATCTGTTCTTCACGCCGTCGATGGCGCCTGCTTCATAGAGGCTCTTGTCGATACCCTGGAGACCTGCGATGAAGGAAAGGAATGCCGTACCAAGGGAGCACCAGAGAGCAACCACGATGGAGAGGGGAACGACGTAAACCTTATTCTCGAACCAGAGAATCGGGGAATCGATGATACCCATTTCCAGAAGCAAACTGTTCAGAATACCGTAACGGTCGCTGGAGAAAATCAGGGTCCATACCAGGGTCGCACCACCGGAAATGGACGGTGCATAGAAAATCAGCGTTACGATGGAACGAACCTTCGGAGGAAGTTCGTTGATAAACCATGCTACTACGAAGGAAATGACGTAGGAAACCGGTCCGGTTGCAATTGCGAAGATCAGAGTGTTCTTCAGAGCCGTGAGGAACAGGTCATCGTCCAGGAACAGACGGATGTAGTTATCCATAAAGACGAATTCCGGCCACTCAATCATATTGAAGGACGTTAAACTCAGAATGAGAGACAGGGCGACGGGGATGATGGTGAAGATGAAGAAGAAGATCATGAAGGGTGCGATCATGAAGTACGCAACCTTATTTCTCTTCACAAGGAACCATGTCCACTCTGCCTTGGTCATCTCTTTACGAGTTTTGACTTGTTTTACATTGTTATTAGACATGTACTCTCTCCTTTGTTAGATTTCTTATGAATTTTTCTAACGCGTTTCGGGATTAGTAGGTGGCAAGTGCATCCGCTGCATCTGTAATATAGGAAGCGATTTCTGCAAGGGCTTCATGGGAAGCATCAAGACCAGCGGCGGCTGCTCTCAATTCTTCGATGTTGCGGCTTGCGATGGCTGCCGTTACAGCGGTAACTGCTGCGGAAGTCTTTGTTCCTTCGTCGAGAAGCTCGATTGCTTCTTCAGCCTGACCGAGACGCTTGTCAGCGAGAGTCTGACCGATTTCGAGTGTTTCGAGGTGGAACTCCTCTCTCTTACGGTTAATTTCCTTATTAATAAGGTTGATGTAGCCGAGGAGGGAATCAACGGGGTCTGCGTTGTTGTTATACGCTGCCAGGAAGGAGAAGTTGGTGTAACGAGCGATGATGTAAGAGCCGGGATAAGGTGTGATGGCGGTGATGTTTTCCATCTGCTTAATCAACTGTTCATACTCATGAGCCGTCCAGGGAAGTTCTTCCAGAGCCTCGATGTTGGCAGTTGCGTTTTTACCTGCGGGACCGAGGATAGCAACCAGTTCGTTGGAGTAGTCTACCTGATACTTGGTATCGGTGTACCACGTCATGAACTGCCATGCTGCATCCGCGTCGCGAACGCCCTTCATCATAACGATGGCGCCCGCAGTGGCCATTGCGGTATTGTCAATGGTGCCGTCTTCCTGAAGCGTTCCGGGAATCGGACCGAAGTCCCACAGACCTGCAATTTCCGTTGCGAAGATGATGATGCTGTTGTATGCCGTGTAATCCTGGATACAGAGCGGCATTTCACCCGTTCTGAAACGGTTTGCAAAGCTGTAAGATACGGGGAGGGAATACTGCGTGAACATATTACACATGGTCTCGAAGGATTCCAGTGCCAGGTTGGAGTCCAGGTTGGTTCTCATGCCGTTGTCCGCCCAGTATTCTCCACCCATCTGGTAGAGGTACATGGTGTAGTCCTGAGACAGACCAATTTCCATGTTGTTGAACTGGAGCACGGGGATCATGGCAAGGAGCTCATCCCAGGTCTTGGGAACCTCCAGCCCCAGGTCAGCCAGAATGTCCGTACGGTAGAACATCATGGGCCAGGACTGGGTATCGGGAAGTGCGTAGGTCTTGCCGTAGAGGGTATTGGGAATCATAGCGGCTTCGGTGAATCTCTTAGAAACTTCATCGTAGTTTGAGAAGATCTGCCGTCTTTCCGCATTGAATGCCTTGGTTGCTTCGTCATCATCGGGCTGATCCGCGTATGCTTCCGGGTTCAGCGCCTGAACAGCGGAACGGATTGCGTAGTTGATAACGTCAACGCCGCCGAGGGACACATCCGGTCCTACCCCTGCCAGAACGGAGGGAAGGAGGGTGCCGCCGGCGATAAGCTTCAGAGTTGCATCAATCCCCGTGGAGGGACCGAAGTCGTTATCCATCAGGTTACGGGTAATCTGAGCCTGGTCACGACCGGTAGAAACCCATACGTCAATGCTTCTTTCCGCCTTCATATCTTCCGTAGAAGAACCGAGGTTGTTGTAGTCGGTGAAGAAGGAAGCCACGAACTGCTTGATTTCGTAGAACATGGCGGTGAAGAATCCTGCTTCCGCCTTGGGCAGATCTGCGGAACCGGGCTGAACGTTGATCCAGTCGATTTCGAGGGGCTGCTTTCTTACGTCGTTAATCCATTCACCCAGCGTACCGATCTTATTCTTCAGTTCTTCCAGGTTCTTGGCAATTTCGCTTTCATCGGTACCCATGGTCACCAGGAGCTCTGCAATTTCTTCCAGAGTCGCGGAGTTCTGGGACTTGATCCCTGCCATATTTTCAACGTAATCGATAACCTCTTCCAGGTTACGGGACTGGATAACCAGGTCTTCCACAACGCGGGGGAGAATACGACCGAAGCCGTAGTCACGGTATGTATCGGGGTTGGGACCGGTGAGCTTCAGGATCTCCAGGTAGTCCTTGTTGATGGAGGTCATGATCGCGCTCACGTTGTTGATGATGGGACCCATTTCACCGAGGGTAACTTCCAGCGTAAGGGTGTGTTCACCGGGTTCCAGGTAGAACTGCATGGTAGAGGCACCGTCGTTGAGGGCACCAACCTGCCAGCTACCGTCATACACGAACTTGGCATAGTTCGCTTCTTCGAAGGGGACTTCGCCGTCAATGTAAATCCGGCGGGAGGTGTACATACCGCTCAGCTCATTCTGTCTGTAACGAAGCACGATGGTGTAGAGTCCCGCGGTATCAACAGTGAAGTTGTATTCCACCCACTGACCGGGCGTCACCCATTTTTCAGAACCGATGGTATTCAGACGGATTTTGGCAGCATCCTGGGGTTCGGAAATCGCGGATTTACGGTCATAAATCGGATATACCGTGTAGTCGGATGTCTTGGAGGGAAGCTCTGCGTCAAGGTGAATTACTTCAGAGGTGTTTGCTTCCGTCTTGCCGCTGACATATTCGGACAGCTTCTGCTTGTCCTCGTAAGGACGAATGGTGATGGTCTTGATTACCATATCCTCACGGACAGCTTCCAGCGCGATGGTGTTTTCACCCTTCTCGAAATAAAATTCGAAAGGATTTGCAAAGTATCCGTTGGAGTCAATCGCGGTGTAGCTCTTCCATTCATGCTGAACATAGGAAGTCGGACGGAGCTCATTGCCGTTGGCATCCAGTTCAAACCGTCCGTTTTCGTCATAATTGTTCACCCAGGATTTCTTCATAAGAAGGAAGCGGGCTTCTGCGAAGGGAATCGCACCATTTATATAAAGGGTACGTTCAATGGAGTTCGTCTTCTCGGAGACAGAGCAGAACTCAATGTCAATGGCGTACATCCCCTCAGCGGGAATGTTTGCCTTCCACGTTACCTTGCCAGAGTCGCTGATCATCAGCGCCTTGCCGGTATCCCCGCAGTAATCGGACACTTCCGACACTTCGGCGGTGGTTTCATCTTTGACGTAATCCGTCGCATTAATGGTAACAGTCCCTGTACCGCGCGCTACGCCTTCGTACTTTTCCTGGTACTTGACGTAGGAGATGGTGTTCAGGGATTCGCTGAGTGACTGCAGCGTGGTTTTCTTTTCTTCCGCTGCATCCTTCGTTTCCGCCGCCATCACCGCGGTGGGAAGCGTAGACGCAAACATCAGAAGAGACAATGCGAGACACGTCAGCCTTTTGCTTGTGGTTTTTCTCATAGAACCTTCCTCCTGCAAATTTTTGAGTCGATTCGTCTGACCGTTGACACACCGACTCTTCCCCGATGGAGATCGGAGAACAATGCTCGTGACGAAAAGGGCGTGAGAAACGCCGTTTTTCAGCCAAAAAACATGGATATAGGAGGTTTCCAGCCGTTATTTCCGGCAAAAACCTCCTCAGAAGCGCGAAAAAAACACGACTTCCGATATTTATATGCCATTATAATAGCATAAGCAAGCAAAAAAGTCAAGCGGAGCCCGAAAAATCGCCCCTCCTGCGCATCGGTTTCCCACCTCATTTTTTCCAAAAGTTTTCCACCGGGTTATAAACAGGGCTGTTTTTTCGTTTTTTCGCTCCTTCTTGTCGCTTTGATAGGTAAATGGTTTTTACTGCACCTATCTATATACCCCCGGAAACAGGCGATAATTGTGACTATTTTGTGGTTTTTTCGCCTGCTGTGTGAACAACAAAATAGGAAGTAAGTTATTTTTACCGGCATGAATGTGGCTTTGGTGACCGACATGAGATGCTCCGATGAATTTCGCGAAAAAACAGTGGTCAATTTGCACAAAAACAGACCCATTTTTTCTACATATTCGCAATTTGCACAAATCCTCGGAATTCACCCTAAATTTTACCATTTTTCCCTATTGATGGCATTTCTCGTTCTCCTTTCCCTCCTCGAGGGGCAAAAAGACAGCCGTTTTTCAATGCATAGAGAGAATCCGGGACGGGAATCCTGTAAAGGAATCTCAAGGTATGATTTTACGGGAAATTGTTTGACAATTCCCATGAAATTCACCATTTTATGTTGACAAATCCACGGTCTACCATATATAATATAGGCAGGCACATCCGAGCCGAAAAGTTTAAGGAAAGCAGGGTACTCTGTATGTACTATATCGGTGTGGATCTCGGCGGCACCAACATCGCCATCGGGATCGTCAATGAAAAATATGAAATCGTCCGCAAGGGCAGCACCCCTACCAAGCCCGAACGGGGTGCCGATGCCATCATGGAAGATATGGCAGCTCTTTGCAAGAAGCTGGTAGCAGACGAAGGTCTGACCATGGATGACATCACCTCCATCGGGGTTGCCACTCCCGGCACCGCCAACAGCGACACGGGTGTTGTGGAATACTCCAACAATATCCCCTTCCGGAATTACCCCCTGGCGGACAAGCTCTCCTCCCTCACGGGCGGCAAGAAGGTCTACATTGAAAACGACGCCAACGCGGCTGCAAAAGCTGAGGCCATGGCAGGGGTTGCGGCAGGCGCCAGATACTCCGTCATGATCACCCTTGGCACCGGACTGGGCGGCGGTATCGTGCTGGACGGCAAGGTTTACTCCGGGTTCAACTTCGCCGGCGCGGAACTGGGACACGTGGTCATTGAAAAAGGCGGACGTCTCTGCACCTGCGGCAGAAAGGGTTGCTGGGAAGCATACTCCTCCGCAACGGGTCTGGTGAACATCACCCGTGACCGCATGAAGGAAGCCAGAGAAGCGGGACGGAAAACTGCCATGGAAGACATGGTGGGCGGCGATCTCTCCAAGGTCAGCGCACGCACCGCATTTTCTGCCATGAAGGCAGGGGATGAACTGGGTGCGGAAGTGGTGGACGAATATCTCTCCTACCTTGCCTGCGGAATTGGCAACGTCATCAACATTTTCCAGCCGAACGTACTGTCCATCGGCGGCGGTGTCTGCGGCGAGGGCGACAATCTTTTGAAACCCCTTCTGCAAAAGGTCTTCTACGAAGAAACCTACACAAAATCCGGAACCCCCCACACGGAAATTAAAATTGCCAAGCTGGGCAACGACGCCGGCATCATCGGCGCAGCGGTACTGGGTATCTGACTTTATACGAACTCTCCCCGGGCTGTCACATCTGAGAAATTTTCTTCGATGCGGCAGCCTTTTGATCTTCTATTCCCCCGTCTTGGGAACAAAAAGAGCCTGTCAAGCGGTTTTCACGACCGACACAGGCTCTTTTCTCATGGATTCATCCGATCACGTACACCGCACCCTCCGTTTTCGCCTCGCATCCCAGGCGGAAGCGTTTTTCCACGTCCCACGCCGTCTCGCCCTCATCGGGAACATAGAGGCGGATCCGGTTCTTACCCGTCTCCCACTCTCCCGTTCCTTCGGCGGGTGCAATCGCGGCAAGATAGCGCACCGGCTCCCATTTCATAGCGAGGAGGGTAATCGCCAGCTCCGCCGTGAGATGTAATGCATCCCCGTCCGTTCTTGCCGTGATCTCCGTCACCCGGATGTCGCACCGCCTTGTGAAGTCTCCGTCCTCTCCGTCACCGCATCCGCTGACCGCTTCCGCTTCATACCGCAGGGGAATCACCACCTCCTCCGGCACCACCTCACCCTGCCCCGCCATGACACAGGTGAGCTTCACCGATCCGTTCAGGAGCACCCTGCCCCCGCTCACGGAACAGGAATCCGCTTTTCCGCTTCCCCACGCAGTGACAAACGCCATTTCCGGCTTCATCTTCATCGCGGCAGAGGTGGTGAGCCGTCCGTTGAGAACCGCCCCCGGAGTCGATGCCGCCATCTCCGAAAAGGTCAAGACATCCTCCCCCTCCGTTCGATAGCCGTCTGTGGTG
>JAZSQX010000035.1:0-7817 GCA_045538235.1 Eubacteriales bacterium | reverse complement strand
GATGCTGGCTATTGGAAGAGCATTAGTCAATAAGCCGGATTTAATACTACTTGATGAACCTTCCCTGGGGTTGGCTCCAATTATAGTGGAGGATATTTTTAGGAAAATAAAGGAGATCAATCAAGTAAACGGAACGACCATTCTTTTGGTTGAACAGAATTCACAAATTGCTCTTCATACAGCTATGAGAGGCTATGTGATCCAAAATGGTGAGATCGCATTGACCGGAACAAGTGAAGAGCTGTTTCATGATAACAGAGTTCAAAAGGCTTACTTGGGTATGGCATAATAGCCTATGCTTTCAAGCAAGAAAAACGGCTGTCGCATTTCGGGATTTTCCTTAGTGCGACAGCCTGCTTTTTTTCTATTTCAATCCCGGAAGTACAAATCCCGCGTGTATACCTTGTCCAGCACGTCGGCAATGTCTTCGTTGTATCGGTTGGCGATGATCACGTCGGAAATCTGCTTAAATTCCTCCAGCTCCCGGATCACGCGGCTGTTGAAGAAGTGATTCTCCTTCATAGTCGGCTCGTACACCACCACTTCAATGCCCTTGGCTTTGATTCGTTTCATCACGCCCTGGATAGAAGACTGGCGGAAGTTGTCACTGCCTGCCTTCATGGTCAGACGATACACGCCCACAATTTTCGGGTGCTTGGCGATGATCTGGTCAGCGATGAAGTCCTTGCGGGTGCTGTTGGCAGAAACGATGGCGGAAATGATGTTCTGCGGAACGTCGTTGTAGTTGGCAAGGAGTTGCTTGGTATCCTTAGGCAGGCAGTATCCACCGTAGCCAAAGGAGGGGTTGTTGTAATGTGAGCCGATGCGAGGATCCAGTCCCACCCCTTCGATAATGGACTTGGTGTCCAGTCCCCGAACGGCGGCGTAGGTGTCCAGTTCGTTGAAGAACGACACCCGGAGTGCCAGATAGGTGTTGGCAAACAGCTTGACCGCTTCTGCCTCAGTGGGGTTCATGTAGCGGACTTCGACGTTTTCCTTGATGGCACCCTGCTGTAAAAGAGCGGCGAAGGTTTCCGCTGCCTTGTGGAGCCGGGCATTGCGGACGGGAACGCGTACGATAATGCGGCTGGGGTACAGATTGTCGTACAAGGCTCTGCCCTCTCGCAAAAATTCGGGACTGAACAGGATATTGTCACAGCAGAAATCCTCCCGCACCTTTTCGGTAAATCCCACAGGAACGGTGGATTTGACGATCATGACCGCATCCGGGTTGACCTCAATGACATGTCCAATAACGGATTCCACAGAGGAGGTGTCAAAGTAGTTTTTGGAAGGATCATAGTTGGTGGGAGTGGAGATGATAACCATATCGGCATCCCGATAGGCGGAAGCCCCGTCGGTGGTGGCGGTCAGATGCAGTGCCTTTGTCGCCAGGTATTCTTCAATCTCCTTATCCACGATGGGGGATTTTTTGCTGTTGATCATTTCCACCTTTTCGGGGATGATGTCAACTGCGGTAACTTCGTTATGTTGTGCCAGCAAAATGGCCATGGAAAGACCGACGTAGCCGGTTCCCGCGACTGCGATTTTCATATGTTTTCTCTCTTTCATATTGGATATGCGTTCCTGCAGTCCCCACGAGTGCTTCTCCATGGCAACTGATTCCGGCATGGTTTTCTTATACGTTGTAGAATGTCTTGTACCACTCAGCAAAACGGCGGAGACCTTCCCGCAGAGAGGTGGAGGGCTTAAAGCCGAAGTCACGCTCCAGCGCGGAGGTGTCGGCATAGGTAATGGGTACGTCTCCCGGCTGCATGGGTACGAGTTTTTTGTGAGCGTCAAAGTCATAATCGGCAGGCAGTACCTTGGCGCGGATCAGCTCCTCCTGGAGGATCGTGACGAAATCCAAAAGATTCTCAGGGCTGTTGTTGCCGATGTTGTAAACCCGATAGGGCGGCAAGGGAAGACCGTCTTCGCCATTTTCTTTTTCCGGCGCATTTTGCATCACGTGCTTAACTCCGGTGACGATGTCGTCCACATAGGTGAAGTCCCGCTTGCAGTTACCGTAGTTGAAAATTTCGATGGTCTGACCCTTCAGTAGCTTGTTGGTGAAGCCGAAGTACGCCATATCCGGACGTCCGGCGGGACCGTATACGGTGAAGAACCGCAGACCCGTGGACGGAATATTGTACAGTTTGGAATAAGCGTGAGCCATCAGTTCGTTGGACTTCTTGGTGGCGGCGTATAGCGATACGGGATTGTCCACCTTGTCGTCCGTGGAATAGGGGATCTTTTTGTTGGTGCCGTAAACGGAGGAAGAGGACGCATACACCAGATGCTCCACCGGATGTTCGGTGTTCATCGTCCCGCGGCAGGCTTCCAGAATGTTGTAGAATCCGATGATGTTGGACTCAATGTACACATCGGGATTGGTGATGGAGTAGCGTACACCAGCCTGTGCGGCGAGGTTGGCGACTACGGAGAAGGAATATTCCGAAAACAGCTCGTCGATGAGGGTGCGATCTGCCAGATTGCCTTTGACGAAGATCCAGGTGCAGTCGGGATGTTTTGCTGCCAGTTTGTTGATTTCTGCCAGACGGTAGTCCTTGATGGCGGGATCGTAGTAGTCGTTCATGTTGTCCAGCCCCACGATGCGGATGCCGGGGACAGTGCGAAGTAGTTCCATTACCAGATTGGATCCGATGAATCCAGCGGCTCCGGTGACGAGGATGGTTTTGTTGGTTAAGTTTATATTGGGGGTCAGCATAGTTGTCTCCTGTTTGGGTTTTGAGATTTATGATAATCCGATATCATCCAAAAAACGCTTCATTTCGTTTGCTTTGGATGGATTGATGCTATTGTTGATGGAGAGTTCGTATTTTGCTCGCTTTGCTTTCTGAGGATTCAACAATTTGAACCACCGCCGCACCTGCATCACCGGTGTCAGCCAGCGGTGCTTTTCGAGTATTGGGTAATACCTTTTCAATTTTGCGTACGGAATAAATACTCTCGATAGCAAATATCCGAAGCGTCCTCCCCTATTCTTCTGTTGAAGTGCAACACGATTATCCGAGGATCCATACACCCCGCCATGCAAGATGAACTCCTGCATCTGCATGGAAAGTTCGTTGGGCTCCTCGCCCTCTATCCAAACTCTACTCAAACAGCGAGTAGCACTTGCAAATTTTATCAAGCCGCTTTTGCTCAATAACGCATCACGCTGTCTAATGTCTGGCTCAGCGATACGATCCAGAATCCATAAATCAATGAACGGGCGTATACCGCATCCACCGTTTTCAAAATGTTTCGCCATATGAGCAATGTGATAGAAGTAGAAAAACGCATCGTCCATCTCGTGCCAATACAAACAATGTTTTGGATTGGTCACATGTTTCCATGCCGAACCTAATATATCGATCGCGTTCCTGGCGCGTCCTTCTTCTACCAGATCAAAATGCAGTTCTACATGGATTCCACTCTGACTGTACAACGATATATCGTGCGTACCACGGCCCTTTTCAGCATATTGCAAATTCTGCACCAGATACGCAATTGCCCTGTCGAGGTCTTCGTGATGCACCAAAACATCAATATCACAACTTGTCCGCATCCAAGGCTCAGGATAATACCGCCGCAGGACGGATCCCTTTAGCGGAATAAATGGGATCTCCGCTTTTTCAAGAGCCTCACACAGCCGTTCTAACTCATAGTTCAGTTTCTCATAGCGAAACATCGCCATGACCTGCGCTTGCTGTGTTTTTGCATAATACTCGCTTGCGTTGTCCAATAATTCGTTTTCGTATACCGCATGGCTAACAAGATGGGCCAGATCATGCTTTTTTGCGAGTTTCATCAGATCCGGCATCATCTCCTCGGAAAACTGCGCCTTTTCCTCGTCTGATATGGGCTTGCAGGTAACGGATGAACGAAGAAGGGCAAACAAAGTATTTATTGTCTTTTCTTCCATTATGTATTTTCTCGTTTCTTACTCATGTAGGCCATTCCAATGAGCATAGCGTGCAATTATCAAACAATCCCTTTGTACTCCTTCTGTACTCTTTCATAGCTTTCGAGGTTGCCAATGTCGTAGCGCTTGCCGGGCATTTCCATGGCGTGAACGGGAGTTACCCCGCAGAGCCATGCGATATAACTGCCGGGGGCATCCACACCGCATCCGCTGTCAATTCCTATTTGTACCAGTTTGGCATCCGCTTTTGTGTAGTAGTAGAACGGCGGGCAGCACCAATGAGTGGCGGGATTGGGAGACTTTTCGGTCATATTTAGAATCCGGTCGTTTTCATCAATTGTAACCACACCGCATTTCAGCAGCTTCTTTTCATCTGCTTCATAGTACCGCATGATGCAGGAGGTCTGCTTTTTTTCTGCGTAGGCAATGAACCGGGTCAGGCTGAAATCTAGCAAATTGTCCCCGGCGATGACCAACATATCGTCATCAAGCCCCAGACTGTCAATGGTAAACTGGATATCCCGGACAGCACCCAAACGGGTTTCGTTGGAGAAGGTTCCATCATCCAAAACGGTGAGGTTCTGTTTCTTTTTCGCCGCCCAGACATCAAAATGGTGGGCGTACTTGTGGTTCGAGATCACCACATATTCATCCACAACTCCGGCTGTGTCAATGTCATCAATCAGCCAGTCGAGGATGGTCTTTCCCTGAACCTCCAGCAGAGGCTTTGGAAAGTTTTCAGTCAGGGGATATAGGCGGGTCGCATAACCTGCCGCTAAAATCAGACATTTCATAAAGATACCCGTTTTCGTTTGTAAAGTGATTGGGGCGAGGATGTGGCAAGCGGACGAAAAGTTTGGGGGAACTTCTTTGTATAAAGTTCCTTGTCTCCACGATTTTTCAAGAAAGGTGGACACCGTCTGCGCTTTCGCAGATGTGGACAGAGTATTTTCCTTCCAGATTCGGGAAGGCTTTGAGATATTCCCGGGTTACTTTCTCTGTGATGCTTTCTGCGTATGCCGGGTCGATCAGCGCCATACAGCATCCCTTGAATCCGGCACCGGAGAAGCGCCCACCGTAGATGCCCTCGGTTTGGGTCATAATCTCATACAGCGTCTTCAGTTCGGGAGAACCGGTTTCCCAGTTGTAGATGGAGGAATGACCGCTCTCGAAGGAGAGTCTGCCGAATTCCTCAATATCGCCCCGTCTCCATGCCTCGGCACCTCGCTGAACCCGGTCGAATTCTGTGTACCAGTGTTCGGCACGCTTGCGCCAGTTGGCGGGGAGTTTGTCCTTGTACTGTTCGTAAATCTCACGGGGGACTTCTCTGAGGTTGGTTTCCTCAAATTTGCCGTAGGGAAGCCCCGCGTAGGCTTTCAGGGCGTAAGCGGCACTGCGGCATTCGTCCACGCGCATATTGAAGGCCGATCCCGCCAACGTGCGTTCCACACCGGAGAAAAAGATGGCGATTTTGTACGGCTTCATATTGGGATGGGTGGGAATCAGCTCATAACTGTCGTCCTGTAAATCCATGTACAGCAGGTTGTCTTTTCGGCAGTATACCTCGCAGGACTGATCCAGCTTGCCGCAGGAAACACCCACATATTGGTTTTCCGCTTCCTTGGAGATGAGAATCAGTTCGGTTTCGGTGAGCCGGATACCGTTCATGTGAGATAGCGCCGACAGGATGGTGATGATCACCGCCGCCGAAGAGGAGAGACCGCCGATGGGCAACTCTCCGTCGATGATGGCGCAGAGTCCGGTGCGGAGAGGGTAGCGCTTGTTCAACGCAATGGTGGCACCACGGAGATGATCCGCCCAGTCATTCTGCTTTTCGGCAGGCGTAGAGGTGACGTGCCATTGTGCGCGTTTCGGGAACTGCAGGGAAGCGATCTCAATGACGCCGTTCTGCTTGGGTCCGTAGGCGATGTGGATGCCCTTGTTGATGGCAAAGCCCGTGATCTTGCCCAGTTGATGGTCGCTGTGTGCGCCGATGGGGCAGATGCGGTAGGGAGTAAAGGCGGTGTGTTCGGGAGACTTCTGATATTTCTGTTCAAATGCTTGTACGACTTTCCCGGTAGCTCCTTCGGCAGTGTACGGTATGGTGGTGCTTCCGGATTCTGCGGCAGTTTTTTCGGCTGTGGCGTATGCTTTGGTGCGCATATCCAGCGGTTTTATGGCATCATCCGGGATGTACCAGAGTTTTCCGGATTTGCAAGCCCCGGGGATTCGGCCGTCCCGACAGAGTGCGGTGATTTTTCGCTCCGGAAGCTGCCACAATTCCGCAGCGCGTTTCGCATCCATGTATTCCATAACTGAACTCCTTTATTGGGGTACGGTGGATATTATAGCACAAGAAACGCGAAATGTCAAGTTATAACATGACATTTCGAGGGCGCCTGTTACAGATGCCTTTTTGGATTTCATATTATCCATGGGAAACGAACGAAATGGGGAGATGGAATGCGCAATCCAAAAGGAATCCGGCGAGCCCCATCTGTATATCAAGTGTTTGCGCCGTCAATACTGGAATCCGAATCCATGACGGAGGAGGTGCGAGGATGCAGATTCTGGCAAACGACGACAAAAAAATCGTGACCATCTGGCTGACAAAGGAAGAACAGGAAGATCACGGGTGTGCTTCCATACTGGAACACCTGATTCGTTCCTGGCGGGAGAAACAGTATTACCCCGTCATCTTCCGATCTGGCACGGAGGATCTCTACGACAGTACCCTCGCACTCCTGAAGTACAACAAGCGCCGTTCTGCGGAGAGGGAGGTACAGCAGGCAAAGCAGGTAGTAGGCTGATGCGGGGACACCCCTGAACAAAAACAAGCGAGACTCGGTTATATAAACCGGGAATCGCTTGTTTTTTTGACGGGCTTTTCATTTATCTACTTGAATTTCTCTCTGAAATATGCTACAATATTATCTATAAACCACATCTGCAAGAGGTAACGCCATTGAATGCCCCCCACACCATTGCCGGATACTGCCGGATTTCGGTGGATGACGAGCTGGATCGGGACAACGTGTCCATTGAGAACCAGAAAGCCATCATCGCGGATTATGTGAAGCATCAATTTCCCGACAGTGCGCTGACCTTCTACGAGGATCGGGACCGCTCCGGGTACACCTTCGATCAGCGGGAAGGGTATCAGGTCATGCGCCGGGAACTGATGAACCATACGTACGATATCCTTGTCATCAAGGATTTTTCCCGTTTCTCCCGACGCAACAGCCGTGGGCTGGTGGAACTGGAGGATCTCCGGGATGCGGGGGTGCGGATCATCTCCATCGGAGACGGGATCGACTATCCGAGAGGGGACGACTGGATGAAGATTCAGTTCCAGTTCCTCATCAACGAAATGCCGGTGACGGATGCTTCCCGGAAGGTGAAGTCCGTCATCAAGCGGCGGCAGGAGGAAGGGGAGTGGCTGTGTGCTGCACCCTATGGCTACTGCATCAACAAGCAGCGGGTGTTTGAGATCATTCCCACCGAAGCGGACATTGTACGAAAAATATTCGATCTCTACAACAACGAGGGCTGGGGATATAAAAAAATCGCCAACCATCTGACGGCGGAGGGGATTCCTACACCGCGGATGTCCGAGCAGATGCGGAAGGAAGCCGAAGGGGTAACGTGCCGGCGGGAAGTCAAGGCGGTGTGGGCGATCACCACGATTCAGAGCATTCTGGAAAACGATTTTTACATCGGCACCTTCCGGCAGGCGAAGTACACCCGCGCCAAAATCAACGGGAAAGATCTGAAGCAGGAAGCGGATAAGCACATCGTCATTGAGAACCACCATCAGCCGATTCTCGACTACCGCACCTTTGCCATCACTCGGGAGAATTTGGCGAAGCGCTCCACCAGCCACTACCGG
>JAZSQX010000294.1:0-2343 GCA_045538235.1 Eubacteriales bacterium | reverse complement strand
AAATCCACGCCGCAGTCCGCCAGATAGCCGTGCCAGGCATCCCAGAAGCGGAATGCCTTGTCGGGATCGTCCGAGGGAATGAGCATCCCGGTTTTGGTGGTCATCAGCGCATCGGCGTATTGTTCCGCCAGAGGAGAGGCGGGATCAATGCCGTCCCAGTAGCCGTTGAAGGTGTGCCAGACTCCCACCTTCGGGATGCCGTAGTCCTCCTTGATCCGACGGATGCACTCCTTCAGACCCTCGGGGAATTTGGCGGGATTGGCGGGGAAGTCCACCAGCTTGTTGTCTTTGTAGGTGGACCAGCCGTCGTCGATGATGATCCAGCGGACGGGGACGTTCTTTTCTCTGAATTCGTCTAACTTCGAGTAGATTTTTTCGGAAGTCGGCTCCTGATAGAAAGCGTTCCAGCTGCACCAGCCGAAATCTTCGAAGAGGGCGGGGTATTCTCGCTCTTCTCTCAGGGGAACCCGGATGGCGCCCTCCGCCTTGGCGAAACGGTAATTGTTTTCCACTGCCGAAATGGGGTTCGTGGACAGACTGACCGTGAGGAACGCGCCGTGGAACCGGGTGAATCCGTCACAGCCCGCATCCAGATGGAGTCCGTCGGCATCGGCTTCACAGCGGAAAATGTCCCCCGTCAGCGGTACGATGCTGTAGTGGAGTGTGCCCTTCTGCATGAGGAAATTCTGGGTCTTGGGCTGTACTTCTTCTGCGGATTTGGGCCAGCCGCACATCATCCACCAGGGCGTGTCGTGGTGAATTTCCATCACGTGATCCATGGCATCAAAGGAAAGGGGGAAGGTCAGCGCACGTCCAAGAAGAGGAGCGGCAGAGACGAGATCCACGGTAAACAGAAGAGATCCGTCCGAGGAACGGGCAGTCAGCGCGATGGATACGCCGTCCCCTTCTCCCCGCCAGGTGCAGATGTCGCCCCCATCCTCCAGTACGGGGGTGATGGAAACGGATTTCCCGTCCGCAAGCGTCACCTTGCAGGCAAGATCGCACAGCAGATTCTGCGCAATCAAAGAAATCATACGGTTCATAAAAACCTCCATAAATGGAATTCTATTGTTCCCATTATAGCACGGGGCCGCCGAAAAGTCAATGGAAGAGAGTCAGGAAACCCCGCCCCGCATCCACAACAAAACAGCGTATGTCCGGGAGAGGAGGCGATTTCCTCTGCACAAACATACGCTTTTTCGTTGGATTTCGGACGACAGGACTTCGGAGGAGTCGAAGTCCCATGGTCGCCCCTACACAATGGATTTTCTTCTTCGAAATGGCGGCGCTATGACCCATGCCATTCCCCTTCAAAAATTTTGAATGGGGGTGGGAGTAACGCTCCGCGCAACTCCGGGATCTTTTATAAAAGATTCCCCCATCGTTTTCCTCTTCTTATTTCTTGATGATTTCGCCGTAGATTTCGCCGAATGCGCAGGCGGCGTTGGATTCGTCGGTATCGATGTGCATCGCGGTAGCGAACTTGGGGCTCACGCGGATGACAACATCGTCGAAGGTGGTGGTGCGTCCGTCGGATTCAATTTTCACGCAGACGATTTCCTTGTCAGCAACGCCGTATGCGGCAGCATCCTCGGGAGTGATGTGGATGTGGCGCTTAGCGGCGATGACGCCTTCTGCGATTTCCACTTCGCCGGCAGGACCAACGATCTTGCAGGCACCGCTTCCTGCGATGTCACCGGATTCTCTTACGGGAGCGGCAACGCCAAGGGTGCGGGCATCGGTGAGGGAAACTTCCACCTGCGTGGCAGGACGGGCGGGGCCGAGGATGATCACGTTTGCGATGGACTTCTTGGGGCCAACAACGGTAACGCGTTCTTCGCAGGCGAACTGACCGGGCTGGGAGAGATCCTTCTTCTTGGTGAGGGTTGCGCCTTCGCCGAAGAGAACCTTGATGTGTTCTTCGGAAAGATGTACGTGACGAGCACTGGTTTCAACTAATACTTTTGCCATGATAAATTCCTCCGTATTTCCCCGAATATGGGGCGTTTTTGTTATCTTATACATTATAGCACCGATGGGACGGGCTGTCAAGGATTTTGGTGGAAAAAGAGGGGGTTGTCTCGGGGGAGCGTTCGCTTTATTTCACCAGACCGAACTTCACGAAGGCGTAGGTGTCCCGATGGGCGCGGCATTCTCTGCCATTCCATTCCTTTTCGAAGGAGAACACCCAGGGACCAACGCCGTAGGGCTCGGGATCCCCTGCGTGGTGGGGACCCATGGTGTTCCGCATGGAATTGCAGATGGTGACGGTGATGGTGTTTTCGCCTTCATTCAGGAATTCTGCCAGATCCAGCATTCGATCAAAGAACATGGTTCCCGCAG
>JAZSQX010000151.1:0-3780 GCA_045538235.1 Eubacteriales bacterium | reverse complement strand
CACCACCGGGCACCGGAGTTTGTGCACACTCCCATCCGGGCGGGAATGTTCAATCTGGGCTATCTCCCCGGCGTGGGTCGGAAGCACGTGACCACCATGCGCTCCACCACTCTGCCGGCTGTGGAAAAGGCACTCCATCTGCTGGCGGAGGACGATGCGGTGCTTTTGGTGGCAGTCTACCCGGGGCATCCGGAAGGCGCCCTCGAAGGGGAGGAGCTGATTCGCTATTTCAGCACCCTGTCCCGGTTCCAGTACAGCATTGCCCAGTTCCGTATGGTGAACTCCCCCGAGAGTCCGTTTTTCATTGTGATTGAAACGGGAAGCCATTCCAAATCGGGCGGTCGGTGAGGGAACGGCTGATGTAAAACGACAAAAAACAACCAGCAAAGGAGGACAACCATGAACCAATCCGGCAACAACGGTCGGCGGAATGGACAGAGACCCAACCCCAACCAAAATCGGCAAAATCCGGGACGGCAGCGGCCTTCGGCGAGTTCGGCGCCCCCCCGTCCCCCCATGGATCCCGAGGAACGGGCGCGGTATGAAGCCTACGTCCGTCGGAAGCGCGCCGAGGCGGAACGTCTTCGCAGGGAAGAGGAAGAACGGGAGCGGATCCGCAAACTCCGGGACAAAGAGCGGCGCAAAAAAGAAGCGCGCCAGAATTTCCGGAATTTCTGCGGGCGGTTTCTGGTCTTTCTCATCGTCGTCGTGCTTCTCTGCGCCATCGTGGGCGGCATCTTTCTGTATTTCTTCACCCGCACGCCGGATAAGGTAGAGGACACGGGCAAAATCGCCTTCCTCTACGGCGGCAAAGAAGTGCGCACGGTGGACACCGCAGACTGCGTCACCGAGGGCGGCATCTACTTCTGCTTCAACGATCTGGCGGACTACCTGGGCATGGCGGAAAGCGGCACGGCGGATGCCATGAAGTTTATTCTTCCCGTGACGGAAGCCGAGCCCGAGACCGCGGACGGTGTAGGGAACGAAGAATCCGTGATTTTCCGCTCCGGGGAATACGCCGTCATCATCAACGGACAGGAAGTCCAGATGACCCTGCCCGGCAAACTGACGCTGACGGAAATCTGGGTTCCTACCACTTTTATCGGAGAATACATGAACAATCTCTCCGTTTCCTACAACGAGCGGCGGGGCGAGGTTCTGATCTCCCGAATCCAGGATGAGCTCCACTCCACGGAAGAAGAGACCTTCTACCTGGACGTTTCCTTCCGGTTAAAGAGCACCGCTCCCCTCCCATCCGTGGAAGAAAATCCCCTTTACGGTGAGATTGACTTCAACACCGGCGAGGAGGACAACTCGGAGAACACGTACGATTTGAACTTCCAGACGGATCTGTCCGCTTATGAGGCATACATGAATCCCACGGGCGACTTGCGGGATGCGTTCCTGATTCTCGTGAACACGAAGAACCACCTCACCGCCACGGACGTTCCCACGGATCTGATGGATGTGAAGTTCATCTATCCCAACTCCAACAAAAAGCAGTTGCGGGAATATGCCGTAAAAGCTCTCGAGGCGCTCTATCAGGAGATGTACGCCGCTGGATATTACGATATGTTCGTCCACAGCGGATTCCGCACCTACGAATACCAGGATTATCTCTTCAATCACTACACCCAGCAGGAAATGAGTAGCAATCCCGCTCTCACCAAGGAGGAAGCGGAGAAAATTGTTCTGACCTACTCCACCCGTCCCGGCACCAGCGAACACCAGACCGGGCTGGCTGTGGATATGGATACCCGCGGCGACTTCTCCACGGACTTCGAATTTACCCCCGAATACGCCTGGCTCCAGGAAAACGCGTGGAAGTTCGGCTTTATTCTCCGCTTCCCGAAGGATAAGACGGACATCACCACCATCCAGTTTGAACCCTGGCACTACCGCTATGTAGGCCGCCACCACGCAAAAAAAATCCACGACCTGGGTGTCTGCCTGGAAGAATACATCGAAATGATCGAGGAGTAAGGGGGAAACGGGAAAACGGTCGCTTTTGAAAAAGCTCCGCCAAAACTTTCTGACAGGAGTGGCATGAGTCATAGCGCCGCCATTTGGTCAATTTTATTCCCTCCTTCCGCGTAACAAGGTTTCGCAATCATTGGAAAAAGCGTATGTCAGCACGACGAAGTTTTTCGTCAATGCGCGCATACGCTTTTCGTTTGCCTACCAGAGTCATCCCGGCGACGCTATCACCCATTTACCAGGTTATATCAAGTTTTCAGGGGTTAGGAGTTATGCGAAGCATTACTCCCGGGATCCTTTTTCAAAAGACTCCCCCATCGTTTCCCTGCGTCCCCCCCTGAATGCAAAAAACTGCCGTACTTGTGTACAGCAGTTTTTGTTTGGTAGGGATTACTGAGCGGTCAGACCGGAGTGTTCGATACCCTGAACGATGTACTTCTGACCGAAGAGGTAAAGTACAATCAGGGGAGCGATGATCATGATACCGCAAGTATTGGTGATTGCGGATTCATACAGGTTCTGACCTGCATAGTTGGTATCGAGGGACTTGGGGATCCTGATGATATCCTTCAGGAGCACGGGACCGGCGGAGGTGTAGAACGCTCTCGTGTAGAAGATGTCCGTCCACTGCCAGCAGAACGCGAACATGAAGACCGTGATCATCATGGTGGTGGAAAGAGGCAGGATAATGCTTACGAAGGTTCTGAATACACCGGAGCCATCCAGGTATGCGGACTCTTCCAGTTCATCGGGAATGTTGCGGAAGAACTGACGGAGCATGAAGATGTACAGACCGTTCTTATACCCAAGACCCGTGAGGGAGAGCAGATACAAGGGGAAGTTGGTGTTCAGCAGATTGATGGACGTTTCGCCGTCCAGGATATTCACCGCATCGATCAAGCCGCCGCCCAGGAAGTTCACGATACCGAGAGGACCAAAGCCGATATCGAAGTAACGGAACTTCATAAACATGGCGTATTCCAGCGTGGTATGAGGCACGACCATGGTGAAGATAACCAGCGCAAACAGGAGGGAGTTGCCCTTGAACTTAAACTTCGCGAAGCCGTAGGCAATGAAGCAGCAGACGAGCATCTGGATCAGAGCGCATACGAGGGACAGAACGAAGGTGTTGAACAGGGCTTCCACGTACTTGTTGTCCTGTACGATGGCTGCGTAGGTTCCCAGCGTAGGATGCTTGGGAATGAGTCTTACCGTTACGTCAACGAAGTCTGCGCGTCCCATGAAGGAGGATGCGATCTTGGTGAAGAACGGGAAGAGGATAACGTAGGAAATACCGAGGAGGAGCAGGAAACGGAATATGTACCACACCACCTTCTGCAGGGTGTAGGTATTCAAAAGCTTTGCCTTCAGTCTTTCCAGAAGGGGAGTACGCTCGAACTCGACTTTGATTCGGTTCTTGCTTTCACGCTTGATCTTGGTAGGGGTTTCAACTTTATTCATGAATCATTTCCTCCTTTCTCAGTCTCTTCTCTGGTAGAATACGACTGCACTCAGGAGACCCGCAACAGCCGCGATGATCAGGATGACCAGTAAGAAGTACATCCATGCCATTGCGGAGGAGAGAACCTCGCCGTCAAGCTTGTCGTAAACTCCGTTGATATACGCCATAACCTGGTTATCCGAGGAGGTGAAGGCATCGATGATGGTATAAACGGTGTTTACAAGGATCATCGGGCTCACCATCGGGAGCGTCACCTTCCAGAAGGTTTCCCAGCCGGACGCACCGTCGATGGTGCAGGACTCGGATAAGGCTAATTTTTCAAACTGGTAGATGGCGGTGGC
>JAZSQX010000168.1:0-3970 GCA_045538235.1 Eubacteriales bacterium | reverse complement strand
CGTACGTGTATGCGGGAGCGGGAGAGGGCGAATCTACCACGGACTCCGTCTTTGGGGGACACGCCATGATCGCGGAAAACGGCAAGATGGCGGCGGAGAATCCCCCCTTTGCGGGACAAGCGCTTACGACTGCCGTTGTGGATCTCGCGCATCTGGAGCAGGATCGCCTTCGGGTGAATTTGTACAAGCGGGAGAGCGGATACCGCACGGTGCCCTTCTCCCTGAATATGACGAAAACGGATCTGACCGGGGTGATCGCCTCCCATCCCTTCCTGCCTGAGGCGGGGAAAGAGGCGGAAACGTGCCGTCGGATTCTGGAAATTCAGGCACGGGGGCTGGCAAAACGGATTCGTGCGTCCCGTGCTGCCGGGTGCGTCATCGCGCTGTCGGGGGGACTGGACTCCACCCTCGCGCTGATCGTCACCGTCCGTGCCATGGATCTTCTGGGACGGAGCCGTGCGGAAATCACCGCGGTGACCATGCCATGCTTCGGTACCACGGCACGAACCCGTTCCAATGCGGAGCGGATGGCGCTGGGCTTCGGAACCTCCTTCCGGTGCATTGACATCAAGGAGGCGGTGGATCTCCACTTCCGGGACATCGGGCATTCCGCGGCGGATCAGTCCGTGGTGTACGAGAATTCTCAGGCGAGAGAGCGCACCCAGATCATCATGGACATTGCCAACGCCGACGGCAGTCTGGTCATCGGCACGGGGGATCTGTCCGAGCTGGCACTGGGCTGGGCGACCTACAACGGGGATCATATGTCGAACTACGGCGTCAACGCGGGCATTCCCAAAACCATGCTCCGGCTGATGGTTTCCTGCTACGCGGTCGTATGCGAAAAGGCAGGGGAGGGCGAGCTGGCACAGGTACTCCGGGACGTGCTGGATACCCCGGTAAGCCCGGAACTTTTGCCCCCGAAGGATGGGGAGATTGCCCAGAAAACGGAGGACATCGTGGGTCCCTACGATCTCCACGACTTCTTCCTCTATCATTTCGTGCGCTGGGGGGAGAGCCCGGATAAGATTTACCGAGAAGCGGCGGCAGCCTTTGCCGGTACGTTTGATGAGGACGTGATCGAAAAGTGGCTGAGAGTGTTCCTGCGCCGATTCCACACCCAGCAATTCAAACGGAGCGCACTGCCCGACGGTCCGAGGGTGGGTGAGGTTTCGCTCTCCCCCCGAGGAGCATGGCAGATGCCCAGCGACGCAGCCATACCTACTATCGAACGGACAACGGAGGAAATCGTATGACATTCGGAATCATCGCCGCTATGGCAATCGAGGCGGAGCAGATTATCGCCGCCATGGAAAACACAACGGCGGAGGAATGGGGCTCTATTCGCTTCCACTGCGGGAATATTGGAGTCCATCGGGTGGTGTGCGCGGTGTGCGGCATCGGAAAGGTGTTCGCCGCCATGTGCGCCCAGACCATGATCGTCCGCTATGCCCCCGATGTCGTCATCAATACCGGGGTGGGGGGGACGCTGACCCGCCGCCTCACCGTGGGGGATATCGCCATCTCCACGGACGTGGTACAGCATGATATGGATACCTCTGCTCTCGGCGATCCGGTGGGAATGATTTCCGGAATCAACCGGGTGCATCTTCCGGCGGACTGTGCTCTTGGGGAAAAAATTGCTGCCATCGCGGAAAAAAGCGGCATCCGGTGCGTCCTGGGAACCATAGCCTCCGGGGATCGCTTTGTGGCGGACGGCGGGCTGAAACATCAGATTGTGGAGCGCTTCGATGCCATCGCGTGTGAAATGGAAGGCGCGGCGGTGGGACAGGCGTGCTTTGTGAACGGCGTTCCCTTCGCGGTGGTGCGTGCCATCTCCGACGATGCGGATGGCGGCGCCTGCGAGGATTATCCCGCCTTTGCCGCAGCGGCTGCGAAAAAATCCGCCCAGACCGTCATCACCCTCGTGCGGGAGTGGAACGGATTACCCTAGGGGACGGGGGAGATACGGTCGCTGTTTGATAAAAAGGGGACGTTGACTCCGTCAAGTCCATCAAAAAGTTTATTGAGTGGAAAAATAGGTGTATAGCGCCGCCGTTTTGTTCCCTTAAAACAACCAAAAAGCGTATGTCTGTTTGGACGAGAGTTGTTCGTCCGCACGACATACGCTTTTTCAGATTTTAACTGCACTTTGTGCGCTGTGGTTTGATTTGAGCTGACAAAATGGCTGAGCAGGAGCCCATGCCATCCACTCAATAAAGCTTTGAGGGGCTTGGGGATCTTTCTCGAAAGATCCCCATCGTCTCTCCCCCGGCATTATTTATCCAGCGTGTAGAATCCGTGATTTTTGTCGGAATCGGGACGGCAGGTCCACGCACCGCGGGTGAAATCGGGGATGTCCACGGGGGAACCGCCCTGGGCAATGGAAATTTCGGACAGGGGCGTGATCGCCATCCAGGCGGCGGTGTCGTAGGTGTCGATGGGGAAGGCGTCCCCATTCTTCAGGGCTTCAAACCAGGCATCGAATACCAGCCAGTCCATACCGCCGTGTCCGCCCTTTACCCCTTCTTCCTCAAAGCGCCGCCAGACGGGATGCTCCCAGTCCTTGCGGTATTGGGAGAGGTTGTTGTAATAGCTGTGATCCCATTCGGGGAATTTTCCGTTGTCGAGATACACGGCGCTGCAGTCCTCGCTGAAAAGTCCTTCGGTGCCGCGAACGGTGAAATTCCGGGAATAGGCGCGGGGCAGGGTGGTGTCCAGGGTCAGGGAAATCAGCTCCCCTCTGGCACAGCGGATGTTGGTCTTGACGATATCGCCCTGGCGGAAGGGAAAATTCCGCAGAGCGGGGTTTACGTTGTCGTGACGGCGGGCGTAGTCGTTCAGTCCAAAAGCGCCAGAGGCCACGGAGGTGAGACTCACCATGCGATTGCCTCGGTTGATGTCCAGAATCTTGGCAATGGGACCCAGTTCATGAGTGGGGTAGTTTTCGCAGTTGCGGTTCTGGTAATTTCGCAGACGGTAGTGCCGGTTTTCTTCCCCGAAGAGAATTTCCGTCCGCAGATCGTGGCGGTAACCGCCCTCGCAGGCAACGACGGTGCCGAACAGTCCTTCCCGCACCATGCGCATTGCCATCATTTCGTTCCGGTCGTAGCAGCAGTTTTCCAGCATCATGCAGGGAATGCCCGTCTTCTCATAGGTATGTACCAGCTCCCAGCAGTCGTCCAGGGAGTAGGCACCGCCCACTTCAATGGCCACCTGTTTGCCGCAGTTCATGGCGTGGATGGCGGCGGGAATGTGGTTTTCCCAAGCGGAGAATACGAACACCACGTCCACGTCGTCCCGCTCAATGAGTTCCCGCCAGTCGACGACCTTCGCCACGGTCCAGTTTTTCTTTTTCCGGCACAGTTCTGCCGCCGCTTCCATGCGATCCTCGTACACGTCGCACACGGCGGTGACAACGGTGTCCTCCCGCTCGGTGAGAATCCCGTGCATATGTCCCATGCCGCGTCCGCCGAGACCGATGACGCCTACTCTGTATTCCGCTTTCATATCGTACATCTCCTTGTGGATAGGTAAAATCGGTTTCTACCGGTATTATACCACATCGGTGGCAGAAATCAAGGACTTTTCGACGATCTATATGGACTTTTCGACGGTTTTATCCCTCGGACGGAGGTTGTTCCGATTTGCGGGAGTGGACAAGGCGGCGAAGGGGCTGGCGGAACTGCCGGAAGAAAACGAGAACGCCCGTGAGAATGAGAATTACACCGAACACGGAGCGGAGGGCACCGAGGGAAAGACTTCCTCGGATCCGGCTTCCGAGAAATACGCCGGGAATGGCACAGAACGCACAAAATGCCACGGTGCGGAAGGAAGGAGCGGAGCCATTTCGGCTTTGTACCACGGCGGAAATGAGGGCGGCAATGAGGAAGAACAGAAGGTTCACCGCCTGTGCCGTGGTCTGCTCCGTGCCGTAGACGTGGGTCAGATAGACCACCAAGAGTCCCCC
>JAZSQX010000244.1:0-4962 GCA_045538235.1 Eubacteriales bacterium | reverse complement strand
GACGATGAGAAGGGGAATGCGTGCGCCGGGGAAAGTCTCGTATAAGAAAACCAGTATGAGGAAGCAAAAAGCCCAGGTGGAATGCAGCGTGCGAGTGAGACGAGCCCGGGCGGATGCTTGTGCGTGATACCGGTTGCGGGAGATTTTTGCCATAAAGAATCCTTTCTAAAGTCAATAGAAAACGGGACAAGTGAAAAAAGAAAAATGCCGCAGATGAGCCTCCACGGCATTTTCGTTTCAATAGGATGAAAATCAACCAAGCTTGGAAGTGTTGACCTTGATGCCGGGGCCCATGGTCGCAGCCACTACGCAGCTCTTGACGTACTGACCCTTTGCAGCAGCAGGTCTTGCCTTGATAACAGCACCAACGAGGGTGTTGAAGTTTTCAGCGAGCTTTTCAGCGCCGAAGGAAGCCTTGCCGATGGGGCAGTGGATGATGTTGGTCTTGTCCAGACGGTATTCGATCTTACCGGCCTTTGCTTCGTTAACAGCCTTGGCAACGTCCATGGTAACGGTACCAGCCTTGGGGTTCGGCATGAGACCCTTAGGACCGAGCACACGACCCAGACGACCGATCACGCCCATCATGTCGGGAGTCGCGATGACAACATCGAAATCGAACCAGTTTTCCTTCTGGATCTTTTCTACGAGATCGGTGTCACCAACGTATTCAGCGCCGGCAGCCTTTGCTTCTTCTGCGCGGTCGCCCTTAGCGAACACGAGAACGCGAACCTTCTTACCGGTACCGTGAGGAAGCACGATAGCACCGCGAACCTGCTGGTCAGCGTGACGGGAGTCAACGCCCAGACGAATGTGTACTTCGATGGTTTCGTCGAACTTAGCCTTGGAAGTCTGGCAAACCAGACCCATTGCTTCGTCGGTGTCGTACATTTTAGACTTTTCGATCAGCTTCTGGCTGTCGGTATATTTCTTGCTCTTAAACATTCTTCCGGCCCTCCTCAGTCTTCAACGGTAACACCCATGGAGCGGGCAGTACCGGCGATCATTCTCATAGCTGCTTCGATGGAGCCTGCGTTGAGGTCCTTCATCTTGGTTTCAGCGATCTGGCGAACCTGATCCTTCTTGATAACAGCAACCTTGGTCTTGTTGGGGGCAGCAGAAGCGGTTTCGATGCCGCAAGCCTTCTTAATCAGAACGGCTGCCGGGGGTGTCTTGGTGATGAACGTGAAGGAACGGTCAGCGTAAACGGTGATCACAACGGGGATAATCAGACCGATGTCATTCTTGGTTCTTTCGTTGAATTCCTTCGTGAAGTTGGGGATGGTTACACCATATGCACCAAGCGCAGGACCGACGGGGGGAGCGGGAGTTGCTTTCCCTGCGGGGAGCTGAAGCTTGATATAGCCAATGATTTTCTTTGCCATAACAATTTACCTCCATATGTGGTTTATGACGGGAGACACAGAAAAAAATTTATCTCCCTCCCACTTGTTTGACGCAATGTTCGGCGGCGTCACGCCTTGATCCGCAGACTCAGTCCGCAGCCTTTTCGACAAATTTCTTGTCGAGGTTGACCGGGATATCCCGTCCCACGGTGGAGACGATCACGGTCACTTCACCTGTCTCGTCGTTGATTGCGGAAACCTTACCGTTATAGCCGCGGAATACGCCGTCGATGATGTTGACGCTGTCTCCGATTGCGAAGGCGGCGGCGGTGATCACTTCGGGCTCTTCCCGGATAATGGCAGCCGTTTCTTCTTCGGTCAGGGGTACGGGCTTGGATCCCGGTCCCACAAAGCCGGTAACGCCGCGGATATTGCGGACAACGTGCCAGGTTTCATCGGTCATGACCATTTTGATGAGAACGTAAGCGGGGAATACTTTGGACTCCACTTCCCGTTCCCGGCCTCCGTCGGATTCCACAACGACCTCCGTCGGAATGCGAATGTCTGTAATCAGATGACCGAGACCTCGGTTCTCGATAATCTTTTCCAGATTGGTTTTTACCTTGTTTTCGTAACCCGAATAGGTGTGCGCAACATACCAGCGCAAACCTTCGTTCATTTCATTGATATCGCTCATTCTTACTATCCTTCCACGTATGCAGCGTCATCTTCCGAGCAGGAAATCAGCGTCACAGAAGACGGCTGAGACCTACGATAGCGCTGGAGAAGCAGTAGTCAAGTAAGCCGAGAACGATTGCAATGATCACGACACAAACGAGAACGATCGCGGAATTGGAGCGGACAGACTTAAAGCTTGCCCACGCGATCTTCTTGCATTCGGACTTTAAGGATTTGAACCAAGCGGTGATTCTCTGCCAAAGAGAAGGCTTGTCCGACTTCTGCTTTTCAGCCTTTGCGGGCTTGTTATCGGCAGACTTTTCGAGCTCGGTCTTCTTTTCGTTTTCAGCCATAATAAAACTCCTTACCCGAATTATTTGGATTCCTTGTGCAGGGTGTGTTTGCGGCAGAATCTGCAGTACTTGTTGAGTTCAAGTCTGTCGGGGTCATTCTTCTTGTTTTTCATGGTATCGTAGTTGCGCTGTTTGCATTCGCTGCAAGCAAGAGTGATTTTAACTCTCATGGTTCGGCACCTCCTTGAAGATTTTGGCGGAAGGAAACCCCTCCGTCCCTGTTGTACCTCCCTCTGCTCTGGATCCCGGGCAAACGACATGACCGCACCGTTTGCGCACAAAAAAAGACCCTCTGCGCGAGGTATCATCATTATACCATTTTTGGTACGTGCTTGTCAAGGGCTTTTTTCAAAAATATTCAATTATTATAGGGGATGGTGGGTGTGTGATCTGGAAGCCGGGGTGATCGGACTTGATCGTTTGTTCTTCCTTTTCCCTTTATCGAGGAACGACTTTCCGCTGCCCGGAGGAGAAAAAGTAATTTGTTTTTTTGTTATAAGTTTTTTGAAAGGGGGGCGGGGAAAACCTTTTTATCAAAAAGTTTTCCCCGCGTATAAATTCCTCTCAAAACTTCTTCAGCCAGCGGTAGCGATTGACCTTGACCACCGCCACGGCACATTTCAGAATCTGATCCGATTTGAGACAGAGGAAAACGCAGAAGCGGCAGCAGAAAATGTTTTGGATAGTCAATACGTATTGAGTTGGCGGGCGATGGCTTCGCTTCCCCCGGTGAGGAAGGAGAGACGTTCCAGACTCTTGCCCGTACCATTTGCCACGCAGGAGACCGCTTTGGGTGCTACGCGGGTTTTGACTCCCGTGGCGTATTCGATGAGGCGGTCGAGGCCGTAGAGAAGACTGCCGCCGCCGGTCATGACGATGCCGTTTTTGATGATGTCGCCGATCAGTTCAGGGGGCGTGCGCTCGATGACGGAGCAGACGGCTTCCACCACGGCGGTGATGGGTTCTTCCAGCGCGTTGGGAATTTCCTCAGAGGAGATGCGTACCACACGGGGAAGCCCCTGAATGAGACAACGTCCCTTCACTTCCAGTACGCGCGGCTCTTCTCTCTGCCATGCCGCACCGATGCGGATTTTGATGTATTCCGCCGTCCGTTCGCCGATGAGAACATTGTGCTTGCGGCGGACGTAACGGATGATGGCTTCGTCGAATTTATCGCCGGCAATTTTGATGGATTCGGAAATGACAATTCCGCCGAGAGACAGCACTGCCACGTCCGTGGTACCGCCGCCGATGTCCACGATCATGTGACCCACGGGGGCGTTGATGTCGATGCCGGCACCGATGGCAGCCGCAACGGGCTCTTCGATCAGGTAGGTGCGCTTGGCTCCCGCCTGAGTCGCTGCATCCACCACGGCACGTTCTTCTACTTCGGTGATGATGGAGGGAACGCAGACCACGATGTTGGGCTTGAAAATCACAGTGCCACACGCCTTCTTGATGAAGTACTTGATCATGTGCTGGGTGATTTCGTATTTGCTGATGACCCCATCCCGGAGCGGGCGGATCGCGGTGATATTGCCGGGGGTTCTGCCCAGCATCTGCTGCGCTTCTTTCCCCACCTTGAGGATTTTTCCGGTGTTTTTGTCCAGCGCGACCACGGAGGGCTCCTTGATCACGATGCCCTTTCCCTTGACGTACACGAGCACCGTCGCCGTACCAAGGTCGATGCCAATATCCTTGCTCATTGTTCCACCATCCTTTCGCGTAAAATGAGTTCTTTTTCTCACGAGAGAAGAAGCCATCTATTATTATACAACAAGATCCGGCATTTTGCAAGATTTTTATTGAAGTTTCAAGGGCAAATCCGCGTATCCAAGGCTGGAGTGGGCCGGTTTTTTCCGAATCTTTCACAATCGGGTGAAAATTTCATTGAAAATTCACCCACGGAACACCATTTCGTGCTATAATAATATCGTTATAGAAATGCGGAGGATCCGCAGAGCGAATTTTACAAGTACTTTTCGATATCAATATCAGGAAGCGGAGGAAGGAACTTTGATCGAAGTCAGAAACTTAGTGAAACGCTACGGTAATTTTGAAGCGGTCCGCGGCGTGAGCTTTTCCGTGAAAAAGGGCATGGTATACGGATTCCTCGGTCCCAACGGGGCGGGAAAATCCACCACCATGAACATCATCACGGGTTGTCTCGCAGCCACGGAGGGAGAGGTGACCATCGACGGTTGCGATATTTACGAGGATCCCATCGGGGCGAAATCCGCCATCGGATACCTGCCCGAGCAGCCCCCTCTTTACATGGACATGACCCCGAACGAGTATCTGGAATTTGTGGGTGCGGCAAAGGGTCTCAGAGGGGATGCCCTCTACAAGGCGGTGGCGTCCGCGGTGAAGAAAACCGGACTGGAGGCCTACGCGGATCGGCTGATCAAGAATCTTTCGAAGGGCTACAAGCAGAGAGTGGGCATTGCTCAGGCGATTCTGGGAGACCCGAAAATCGTGATTCTGGACGAGCCCACGGTGGGTCTTGACCCCCGTCAGATTATTGAAATCCGGGATCTCATCAAGGCGCTGGGACGAGATCACACCGTCATCCTCTCCAGCCACAT
>JAZSQX010000113.1:0-3306 GCA_045538235.1 Eubacteriales bacterium | reverse complement strand
GGTGATTTTTTTGGGGCCAATCTTGGTATCCCGTGCTTCGTGGGAGTATTCCTCGATGTGCACGGAGGTATAAACGTCATCACGCACCAGACGTTCGTTCAGAAGAACGGCGTCCTCGTAGTTGTAGCCTTCCCAGGTCATGAACCCGATGAGGGCGTTCTTACCGAGGGCGATTTCACCCTGGGAGGTAGCGGGACCGTCTGCGATGACCTGTCCGGCTTCTACCCGGTCGCCCTGGTTGATGATGGGGCGCTGGTTCACGCAGGTGCCCTGGTTGGAGCGCTTAAACTTGATAAGGCGGTAGGTATCCTTGTGTCCGTCGTCGCAGTGCACCACGATTTCATCCGCTGTAACGCTTTCCGCCCAGCCGCTGTTTTCGCAGACGACCACAACGCCGGAGTCCACAGCCGCTTTGTATTCCATACCCGTACCGACGATGGGGGAATCCGTCACCAGGAGCGGCACTGCCTGCTTCTGCATGTTGGAGCCCATGAGTGCACGGGAGTTGTCGTCATTTTCCAGGAAGGGGATCATAGCGGTTGCTACGGATACCACCATCTTGGGGGAGACATCCATGAGGGACACCTTGGCAGGGTCGATTTCGATGATCTCGGAACGGCTGCGGGCGGTGACCTTCTTGTTCTTGAAGCACATATTTTCGTCGAGGGGCTCATTCGCCTGGGCGACGATGTAGTTGTCCTCGATGTCCGCGGTCATGTATTCGATCTCGCCGGTGACTCTGTGACGCACGGTGCCGTCTTCCATGGTTTCATGCACCACCTTGCGGTAGGGGGCTTCGATGAAACCGTACTTGGAGATCTTGGCGTAGGTGGACAGATAGGAGATCAGACCGATGTTGGGACCTTCCGGGGTCTCGATGGGGCACATTCTGCCGTAGTGGGTGTAATGTACGTCACGGACTTCGAAGGATGCCCGGACACGGGACAGACCGCCGGGACCGAGAGCGGAAAGACGTCTCTTGTGGGTCAGTTCTGCCAGAGGGTTGTTCTGGTCCATGAACTGGGACAGAGGGGAGCTTCCGAAGAATTCCCGGATGGCGGTGACCACGGGACGGATGTTGATGAGAGTCTGGGGAGAGAGGGACTCGTTGTCCTGGATGTTCATTCTCTCCTTGACGATCTTGTCCATACGAGCCAGACCAATGCGGAGCTGGTTCTGGAGAAGCTCGCCTACGCTGCGGAGACGACGGTTGCCCAGATGGTCGATGTCATCGGTCACACCCACGTCGTGGCTCAGAGCCAGGAGGTAGTTGATGGAGGAAAGGATGTCCTCTCTGGTGATATGCTTGGGGCAGAGTTCCGCAATGCGGCGCTTTGCTTCGGCACGGATGGCTTCTTCATCGCCTTCGCAGGCTGCCATGATCTCGGTGAGCACGTCCAGACGGCACTTTTCGTTAACGCCGGAATCCACCAGATCGTAGCCCAGGATGTGTACGGGGTCTACGGCGCCGTTGGAGAACACCTTGACTTCCCGTCCGTCTTCCATCTGCAGGAACACTTCGCACACGCCGGCATATTCCACCTGCATGGCTTCGTCCGCGGTGAGACGGTGACCGTCTTCAAAGAGGAATTCGCCGGTGAGGGGGCTGACCACGGGACGGGCAAGGGTATGTCCGGCAATTCTCGCGCCCAGTGCCAGCTTCTTGTCATACTTATGCCGTCCGACGGGGTACAGGTCGTACCGCTTGGGGTCGAAGAACAGACCATTCATGAGAATCTCCGCGGATTCCACGATAGCAGGTTCGCCCGGACGGAGCTTGGTATAGATCTCCTTCAGCGCTTCATCGCGGATGGAGGTCTTGTTTTCGATTGCCTTCTGTTCGCAGGTTTCCTTTTCGAGAGTCACGGAGAGCTTGGTTTCCACGCCAAACACCTCTTCGATCTCTTCTCTGGTCTGGATGCCCAGTGCCCGGATGAGAACGGTGACGGGAATCTTGCGGTTCTTGTCGATACGAACGTAGAACACGTCGGCAGCATCGGTTTCGTATTCCAGCCATGCGCCGCGGTACGGAATCACCGTTGCCGTATACAGACGCTTACCGGACTTATCGATCATGCTGTCGTAATAGATGCCGGGGGAACGGACGATCTGAGAGACGATGACACGTTCCGCGCCGTTGATAACGAACGTTCCCTTATCGGTCATGATGGGGAAGTCGCCCATAAAAATGGCGGACTGCTTCACTTCACCGGTGAGCTTGTTCGTCAGACGAACGTCCACCTTGAGGGGTGCGGCATAGTTGACGTCGCGCTCCTTGCATTCCTCCACGGGATATTTTGCCTTCGTGTCAAGGGAGTACCCGACAAAATCGATAAAGAGATTGCCGGAGTAGTCGGTAATAGGGGAAATGTCCTCCAGGACTTCCATCAGTCCTTTTTCGAGAAACCAGTTGAACGATTCCTTCTGCACCTCGATGAGACTGGGCATTTCCAGTACTTCATCGATTTTGGAGAAACTCATTCTTATGTTTTTGCCTACCTTCTGCGGTTTGACCATCGAGCTATCACTCCATTCTATTGACTGTGCCCCGCACGGATTCTGTCGCTTTTTTGTATATTATATAAAGAAGCGTTTTCAGGAATCCCCGCAAGGGCGAAGCTATATCAGTATACGATTTTACCACTTTTATGTGGGATTGTCAAGGACTATTTTCAATTTGTCAATACCTTTTTGGAGTATTTACATTCTAACTGCTGTTTTTTTACACTCTTTTTACATTTTAACTTTTTGTAAATTTTGTGGATTCCAAGAAAAATCCCGGCAAAAAATTCAAGAAAAGGGCTTGTCAAAAAGAGAAAAGCATGGTATAATTATCTTTGCCTGTGCATGGGACATCCCTGCCACAGAGCCGAGGCAGTCCTCTGCAATGCTCTGCACGAATGCCTTTATTATAAGAAAGGAAGTCGAACAACATGAACAACAAAATCGACGCTTTTACCAAAGAGCAGTTGAAGGCTGAAGTTCCCGCTTTCAACATTGGTGACACCATCCGTGTTCACAACCTCATCAAGGAAGGCTCCCGCGAAAGAATTCAGCTCTTCGAAGGTACCGTTATCGCCCGTCACGGCGGCGGCATCTCCGAAACCTTCACCGTTCGCCGCGTTGCATACGGCTGCGGCGTAGAAAAGACCTTCCCCCTCCACTCTCCTCACGTAGTGAAGGTTGACGTTACCCGCCGTGGTAAGGTTCGCCGCGCTAAGCTGTACTACCTGAGAGACAGAGTTGGTAAGAGCTCCAAGGTTAAGGAACTCATCTGACACTAAGGCAAACAAAAAAAGCTGTCCG
>JAZSQX010000052.1:0-2523 GCA_045538235.1 Eubacteriales bacterium | reverse complement strand
TCTTCCTAAGCCCGCTTGGCCCTCCGACTTAGGGCACGACGACTGGCGTTGAATTCCACCGGAAGGGTCACCAGTTGGAACAGCACCGCCGCCCCAAAGAGAATCACGCCGATCATGGCAAGGGAGGGGAACGAGAACAGCAGTCCCAGCAGCACCAGGGGGAACGCAAGGGTGGATCCCAGTCTGGTGACGGGAATGATCGCCGTACGGAGCCGGATGGGGTAATATCCCACCGCGTACTGAACGGC
Organism: Eubacteriales bacterium; assembly: GCA_045538235.1. Classification (GTDB taxonomy): domain Bacteria; phylum Bacillota; class Clostridia; order Oscillospirales; family CAG-272; genus UMGS1696. The sequence continues at coordinate 2,275 of JAZSQX010000052.1, read as the reverse complement.
GTGTCCCGCCTCGTGAGCCGCAACCCCCACAGCCGCCGCGGTGCTGACACCGAAGACGGTCTGGGACAGGCGGATCACATTGGCACGGGGGTCATAATGGTCGGTCAGATCCCCCGCCACTGCCTCAATCCCGACGTGGGACAAACCGTTTGCATCCAGAATCCGTCTGGCGGCATCGTATCCCGTTATTCCCCCGCCGGAGGGGACTTTGCTGTATCTCGCGAACGTGGATTTCACGTTGGCCTGTGCCCACAGAGCAAACAGCAGAGCGGGCATCACGTAAATCAGATAGGTATAATCAAATCCGTAGAAAAACGGCATAGGTTCACCTCATTTCATCGTTTTCATCGCTTTGGAACGAAAAATCGAATGCCGGAGAGGTCCCGCTTCCCGGTCGGACAAGGTGTCAATACCGCAGAATGTCGCCTGCGTTCAGTTTCCGTCCCCGGATGTAGTCCGCCGCCGCCATGGGCTTTTTTCCTTCGGGAACCACCCCGGTGACAGCTAAAAGCCCGCCGCCGCAGGAGAGGAGAATCTTCCCCTTGCCCGAGGCGTCCAATTCCAGCACCGTTCCCGCGTCTGCCGTGTTCTCTCCCTCCACCACGTGGGCTTCGGTGAGCTTCAAGAGTTTTCCGTCGGGGGTCTTTGTCACCGCATAGGGCATGGGGGACAGTCCCCGGATCTGGTTCCGCACCGCTTCCGGAGATCGGGTGAAATCCACCACGGTGTCCTCTTTCAAAATCTTCGCGGCGTAGGTAGCGCCTTCGTCGGGCTGTTTTTCCCGCGCAATCGTGCCGTCCAGCGTCTGGTCGATGACCATACACATGGCTTCCCCCGCCATTTCCGCCAGTCGGTCGTGGAGGATGCCAAAATTGTCGTTCTCCCCAATGGGGCAGGTCAACTTGAGGATCATATCCCCCGTATCCAGCCCGTCGTCCATATACATGGCGGTGATGCCCGTTTCCGTCTCCCCATCCATGATCGCCCGCTGAATGGGGGAAGCACCCCGATACCTCGGGAGGAGGGAGCCGTGGGCATTGATGCACCCGTACTTCGGGTAAGCGATTACGTCGTGGGGGAGAATTTTCCCGTACGCCGCCACCACGATCATCTCGGGATCCAGTTCCCGTAAGGTTTCGTCAAAGGCGCCGTTTTTCAGGGTCTCCGGCTGATACACCGGCAGTCCGTGTGCGAGGGCGTATTCCTTCACCGGGGAGGGGATCTCTTTCATGCCCCTGCCCTTCTGCTTATCCGGCTGGGTCACCACACCGATGATCTCCACGCCCGGCTTTTCGTGTACGGCTCTGAGACAAACCGCCGCCAGATCGGGAGTTCCCATAAACAAAATCCGCATGGTGCCTCCTTACCGTTCCAGCTCTTCCACTTCTTCCGGCGTCAGGATGTGAATCGCCCGTTCCGTGAAGAGGTGTCCGTCCAGGTGGTCGATTTCATGGCAGAAGCAGCGGGCGTTCAGCTCTTCCCCTTCCACGACGATCTCTTCCCCATACCGGTTCAGCGCTTTCACCTTCACCCATGCGGGACGATCCGTAATCCCCCACACGCCGGGAACGGAGAGGCATCCCTCCATCTCCTCCTGCTTGCCTTCCCGCTCGATGATTTCGGGATTGATGAGTTCTAAAATCTCGTCCCCCGTATCCACCAGCGCAATGCGGCGGAGCACTCCCACCTGAGGAGCCGCCAGACCCGCGCCGTTGGCATCGAGGAGGGTGTCCCGCATATCGTCCAATAACTGCAGAATGCGGGGGGTAATTTCGGTCACGGGACGACACACCTTTGCGAGAGTGGGGTCGCCTTCCTTTACAATATTCAGAATTGCCATTGTCTATCTTCTTCCTTTCTGCGCGCCGTGTCACACCGTACTGGGGTTGAGATCCACGGACACCGCAATTCTCCGGCTGCTCTTCGCCGACACGGTTTTCTTTCCCGTGTCCACCGGACCCGATTTTCCAAATTCACACATCAGTTCCGAGAGAAACGCCCGGGTTCTCCGATTCAGCCGGCATTTCAGCACCAACAAGTCGGATCGTAGCCATGTCGTTCTGTGAGCCAAGGAGTTGGGTCTAGTCATTGTCTTCCTAAGACCGCTTGGCCTCCGACTTCCGGATGCGGCTGGTGCTGAAATGCCGGCTGAATCGGAGAACCCGGGCGTTCCTATCAGAACTGATGTGCGAATTTGGAAAATCCGGTCCGGTGGATACGGGAAAGAAAACCGTATCGGCAAGGAGCAGCCGGAGAATCACGGTGTCCGTGGATC
>JAZSQX010000093.1:0-2336 GCA_045538235.1 Eubacteriales bacterium | reverse complement strand
GTTTTTTCTGTGGTACCCTCCGGAAGAACCCTGTCCTTCCCTCGGGACACTTATTTTATCACATCTTTGCCCTTTTGTCAACCCTATTTTCTCATTTCTTTCGACTTTTTTCTCCACAAAAAAGACCGCAGCGGGCATCATCATCACAACCGCAAGAACGACAGCCAGAATTTTTTTGGATGGTTTCACGGCTTCCTCCACATACTGTTTTTATGTTATCTCATCATACCATGGTCCCATTTTCTTGTCAAGTGCTTTGATTAAAAACGGCAATGAATTCCCGCAGGTTTGTTCCAACAAAATTTCGTTTTCATCTTGCACTTTCCCTCATTTTATATTATAATATAACTGATTTTTTATAAGCAGGAGTTTCGTTATGTTTAAGGAAGGGTTCGACAACCAAAAGTATATCCAGCTGCAATCGGAACACATTGACCAGCGGCTTTCCCAGTTCGGGGGCAAGCTGTATCTGGAATTCGGCGGTAAGCTGTTTGACGACTATCACGCTTCCCGGGTTCTGCCTGGCTTTATGCCGGACACCAAAATCAATATGCTCTGCCACCTGCGGGACAAGGCGGAAATTGTGATCGTAGTCTCCGCCGCCGCCATTGAACAGAACAAAATGCGCGGAGATCTGGGCATCACCTACGACATGGATGCCCTCCGCCTCATGGACGCCTTCACCGAACGTAGTCTCTATGTAGGAAGTGTCGTCATCACCCAGTATAGCGGTCAGCCCTCCGCAGACGTGTTCATCAAGCGACTGCAGAATCTGGGTGTGCGGGTCTTCCGCCACTACCCCATCGACGGGTATCCCACCAACATCCGCCACATCGTCAGCGAAGACGGCTACGGCAAAAACGAATACATCGAAACCTCCCGCCAGCTGGTGGTCATCACCGCCCCCGGTCCCGGAAGCGGAAAAATGGCTGCCTGCCTGTCCCAGCTCTACCACGACAATAAGCGGGGCATCAAGTCCGGCTACGCCAAGTTTGAGACCTTCCCCGTGTGGAATCTGCCTCTGACCCATCACGTGAACATCGCCTATGAAGCTGCCACGGTGGATCTGGCTGACGTGAATATGATCGACCCCTTCCATCTGGAAGCTTATGGAACCACCTCCGTCAACTACAACCGGGACGTGGAGATTTTCCCCGTTCTGCGCCGCCTGTTTGAGGGAATTTACGGGGAATGCCCCTACAAAAGCCCCACGGATATGGGCGTCAACATGGTCGGAAACTGCATTTACGACGACGAAGCCGTTTCCTTTGCCGCAAAAATGGAAGTGGTGCGCCGCTATTACGATACTCTCGTGAAGCGGAGAAAGGGTCTGGGCGACAGCGACGAAGTATACAAAGCAGAGCTCATCATGAACCGGGCAAAAATCACCCCCGATGAACGTCCCGTCGTCGCCTCCGCCTTGCGGAAAGCCAGCGAAACCGACGGCCCCTCCACCGCCATCGAGCTCCCCGACGGACAGATCGTCACGGGACGCACCAGTGAGTTGCTGGGTCCCTGCTCCGCGGCACTTCTCAATGCCCTGAAGGTCATGGCGGGGCTGGACGATAGCATCCACCTGATCTCCCCCTCCGTCATTGAGCCCATCTGCCAGCTGAAAATCGGTACCCTCGGCTCCCGGAATCCCCGTCTCCATGCGGACGAAATTCTGATTGCGCTGGCAATCTGTGCCGTTGCGGATCCCAATGCCAAAGCCGCCTACGACTGTATCCCACAGCTTATGCATTGCGAAGCCCACACCAGCGTGATCGTCTCCTCCGTGGATGCGGCTACCTTCCGCAAGCTGGGCATCAACCTCACCTGCGAACCCATTTATGAATCGAAAAAACTCTTCCATCGATAAAACCTTCCATCTCTATTCGGATTCACCGGGCATTGTCCCCTCTTGGAAAGGAGTAGCCTATGTCTATCACCGAAGCCATCCTCCATGCCAAAGATCACCTGCGCCAGGCGGATGCCCGTTTTGAAATCCCCGCCGGTTCCTTCCGGTATGAGGATCGTTTCACCGATGAAATCACCCATATGCGCCGGGTTCAGTTAATGGATCGGGAGGCATGGCGCCGTTTTGTTGGACTCTTCAAGGAAACGGGCGCGGATGACGGCAATCTGGGCTGGCGGTGCGAATACTGGGGCAAGATGATGCGGGGCGCGTGCTTCGTGTACAAATGTGCGCCCGATCACGACGCGGAACTGTACACCGTTCTCGAAGAAACCATCCGAGATATGCTCACCGCCGCCGATGATCTGGGGCGGATTTCCACCTACACCGTGGAACAGGAATTCCAGGGCTGGGATATCTGGGGACGGAAGTACATTAT
>JAZSQX010000193.1:0-7470 GCA_045538235.1 Eubacteriales bacterium | reverse complement strand
TTGGCCTCCGACTTCCCCCTACACCTCCCTGCTCAGAGAAAGCGTGGCCACGGCAAAATCCCGCGGGCTGACGATCCCCATTGTGTGGAACACAGGGGACTACGAGCGTGCCGAGATCATTCGATCCCTCGGGGACACGGTGGATATTTTTCTCACGGATTTCAAATATGCCGCCTCTGAACCCGCACGCCTTTGCTCCGCCGCACCCGATTATCCCGATGCCGCTGCCTCCGCCCTCGCCGAAATGGTTTCCCTTGTGGGCGAGCCGGAGTTTGACGAAAACGGGATGCTTCGCCGTGGTGTCATTCTGCGGCATCTGGTTCTGCCGGGTCACCGAAAGGATTCCATCGCCGTTCTGGAGAGGGTGGCAAAGATTGTCCCGCCGAATACCCTCCTCCTCTCCCTCATGGCGCAGTACACCCCGGATTTTCTGCCGCCTCCTGCCGAAAACGATCCCTTTTCCTGCCTTCGCCGACGGATCACGTCCTTCGAATACCGTTCCGTGACACAGGAAGCCCGCCGCCTGGGATTTGATGGGTATCTACAAGATCGCACCTCCGCTACCTCTGACTATACGCCAAATTTTTAACAAGGATTTTATTTTAGTCAATTAACGGAACATCTCACGTCAGTTCACAAAGCAGACACATTTCTGTGCTATACTTTTTATTGTAAACTCATTCACCAATGAAAGGACTTTTCGTATGAAAACTCGAATCACCCGTGTTTTGTGTCTCATGCTGACTCTGTTTACGGGACTTTCCCTGTTCCCCATGTCCGTAACCGCCGCAGAAGCAGAGGATGGTCTGGGCACCACCGAACGCTTCTGCCAGGATTTCAATTCTCTCAGGGAAGAAGCCAAGTTCACCACCTCCCACAGCAACTTCGGCATTTCCTACGTCACCGGTCAGATGCAGGTGGTAAAGCAAGACAAGGGCATGGCAGTCAACGTCAAGTCCTGCGATATGCGTTGGTGGAACATTACATACTCCGACGACGAATACCATTTCACCTTTGACGTTTCCTTCCCGGAAGAATACTCCAACACCAATCTGTCCTTCTGCGTGACCAACGATGACGGTTCCACCAACACAGAAGGGCTCACCGGTACCGTGGTAAAGATTGCAGGCAAGAGCAAAATCCCCACCCTCCAAGACCGCAACGGCAACGTGCTGAAGGAACTTGCCAAGGACGGCACCGTTTACACCATTCACATCAAAATCCCCTACGGAAGCCAGACCTATTCCCTCTACTGCAACGACGAGCTGGTTTCCGACTCGCTGGAATTCGTTTCTCCCACCTATACCATCAACGGGATGCGCTTTAACGTCGCTTCCGGTGGAAAAGACACCTATCTTACCCTCGACAACATCCGGTTCTACTCCCGCGGACGGCAGTATCCTCAGAAATTCTCTTACCAGGAAAAAGGCAAAATGCCGTCGATCCAGGTTCCCGCTGAACCCGTGGATGACGGCACCGATTTCTGGCTGAATACCGAAAAGCTGGATCCTCCCGCAGGTCCCATGGTGGAAAACGGCACCGCCTACCTGCCCCTCCAGTGGACGGCTGAAAAGATGGGCGGCACGGTCAGCGGCAATACCGTCACCTACGGCGGCAAGTCCTACACCGTCAGCGGCAACACCCTCTCCGGTGCTAAGAGCGTCACCATGACCAACAGTACCAAGGAAATTGACGGTGTCCTCTGCGCTCCCGCCCGTGCGTTCTCCGAAATTTTCCACGCGAAAGTATGGTACGATGAAGCCCACGACATGGTCGTCTTCACAACGGGCTCCTACAAGACCGACAACGTCTTCCGCAAGCTGGGCAGTTATTTCTACCTGAACGGCGAGCCCTATTACGAATTTTCCTGGAACAAGTTCGACCTCCATTGGCAAATTCTCTACGACGCTCAATTCAACAACGGCAAATACCCAAGCCGTGACTTTCCCAACGCTGCATCCTGCGTTCAGGCGGCGGAAGAAGCACTGGCAGAACTCCACGAACACGGTTTTAAGACCATTCGTGTCTTCATCAGCCCCTACAACGCGGATAAGTTGATCGGCGAGGCTCTGGAAAACTATTGGGCAGCCACCGATCTCATGTTCGATCTCTGTGACAAGTACGAAATCCGCATCGTTCCCTGCCTTACCCTGACCACTTCCGATTGCTACTATGGTTCCTACGAGGCCAAGGGAAAGTGGACCCCCTCGCTGGAAGGCCGCTACGATCTGGTTTGCGTTGCCGACAGTAAATCCCGTGAGAACTGCTACCGCTTCATCGATGCCTTCGTGGGGCGCTACAAGGATCGCGACACGGTTCTCATGTGGGAACTGGACAACGAAGGCAACCTGCAGACTGACATCGGCACCGCAACTGGCTCGATCACATATTCCCTTCTCCAACTTGGCTCCTTCTACACCGACTGCGCCAACCGCATCCGCCAGATCGACAATACTCGTCTCATCGGAAGCGGCGACAGCGTTCTCCGTACTTCTCAGTACCGTCTGTTCACTGCTACCATGAAAGGAAGCCGTGCACCCGACTGGGGTACTGACACCGCTCTCGGTCGTCTCAGCGCACTTAGGATTCTCAATGAAAGTCTGGACGTGATCAGCGTACACGGCTACGGCGTTGGCTACACCGACAGTTACGTTGATACCGATAAAAAGACGAAGAATACCACCTTTGAGTTGTTCCTCAAGGAAGCGGAACGGCTGGGTCTGGCTCTGTACAACGGGGAAACCGATGGCAGACTCACCGAAAAAGGCAGACAGGAAACCCGCGACTTCGCCAATACCACAGAAAAACTCACTCAGGCACGTGCTTACTACTTCGATACCATCATCGAGGCAGGGGTACAGCTCACCCACTTCTGGGCATTCCGCTCCGACCGCGCTACCCAGCAGTCTACCGACAGAGCCGAATGGTCCGTTCGCACCACCGACGGTTCCGTGGCAACCTTCAATGCGGTGAAGGACGCCAATGCCAAGCTGAAGTCCACCTACCACGTGAATCCCATCGCCGGAGAAAATGGGGACTTCACCGACGAAATCCCCGCCGTAACGGAACCGGCTGCCGAAGCGGTAACGGAGCCTGCAACGGAAACAGGATCGGAAGCCGTGACCGAGCCCGAATCCAAGGACGATGACTCCGCGAAGGAGCCCACCGAAAGAAAAGGCAACAGCGCCGTCGGCATCATCATCGGTGTCATCGCGGCTGCAGCGGCTGTGTGCGTCGTTCTGGCAGTGATTCTCAAAAAGAAAAAGAACGCATAAGCGCCCGCTAACACAATCAAAAACGAGGGAGTCCTCACGGGATTCCCTCGTTTCTTGTTTTATTTTATATTGTCCCACGCAGCCGCCGGATGGCAAGCATAATGGCGTGTGCCGTGGTCAGCCGACGGATTTTCGCCCGATCCCGACGGGAGCCGAAGTGCATGGTTTCCGTATGGCATCCGTTTTCGTCCGCCACCGCAAAGCACACCGTTCCCACCGGCTTTTCTTCCGTTCCGCCGCCCGGTCCCGCAATCCCCGTGACAGACACGGTCAGATCCGCTCCCAGCACGCGCCGGGCACCTTCTGCCATTTGTGCAGCGCAATCTTCCGAAACCGCGCCCACCGTTGTCAGCGTAGCATGGGATACGCCCAGTACCCCTTCCTTCACCTCATTGGCATAGGAGACCACTCCGCCCACAAACACGTCCGATGCGCCGGGAATGTCCCCCACCAGAGAGGCGATCATCCCGGAAGTACAGCTTTCCGCCGTGCCGAAGGTCATGCCCCGCTCCCGCAGCGTGCGAAGAAGGGTGATCACAGCGGCGTTTTTCGTCTCGGCAGGATCGTCCGTTTCGGCATACACGTAGGCGCCCACTTCCGTTCCGCGAATGGTCTCTGCCATCTCCCCGCAGAGCGACCGTGCCGCTTCCTCCGACTCCGCCATGGCGGTAATGCGGATTCGCACCTCCGATTCCCCCGCATAGGGTGCCACGGTGGGATTGGCAGACGATTCCATCAAGGGACGGAGAATCTGTTCTGCCGCCGACTCCCCAATTCCGTACAAGTGCAGATTCAGACTGTACAGCACCGTTTCAGAGAGCCCCGCAAGGTAGGGTTTTACGCAATAGGTAAACATGGGCTCGCACTCCGACGGCGGTCCCGGCAGGAGAATGGCGATCTTTTTTTCGCCGTCAAATTCCCCTTCCATAGCCACGCCCGGTGCGGTTCCCCATCGATTTTCAAAAATCACAGCCCCCTCGGGGATCATCGCCTGGGACAGATTGTTTTCCGTCATCACCCGTCCCCGCGCCTGAAAAAATTCCTCCAGCCCACGCCGAATGTCCTCGTTCATCCGAAGCGGCTTCCCAAAGACTTCCGCCGTCACCGATTTGGTGATGTCATCGCAGGTGGGACCCAGTCCCCCGGTGAGAATCAGAATATCCGCCCGGGAAAGTGCCGTCTGCACCGCTTCTCTCAGCCGATCACCGTTGTCCCCCACCGTCGTCTGGTGATAGGAAGAAAAGCCCATCGCCGCCAGCTCCCGCGCCAGAAAAGCACCGTCCGTATTGACGATGTCCCCCAGCAACAGCTCCGTGCCCACACAAATGATTTCACAGATCATACCGTTTTCCTCAGTCGGGCTTCCTTACCACAGAATGGTAGCCCCGCCCTGTTCTGCCGATTCAAAGGCCTTCATGATAATCTTGAGGATGCACCGCATCTGATCGTGGGTGACCATCTGCTGTTCCTTGCCGTCGATGGCTCTCACGAAATTGCGGTAGTAATCGTGCACGTCGGAGGTGGGGCGTTCCACGTCGTATTCGTCCACCGTGATGCTGTCGCGGGGTGCCATGGTCTTGGTCAGCCCGCTGGCATTCTGTACAGGAAGCACGTCGGATTCATGCCATGCCTTGCACTTCACCACGTGAGCGGGAACTCTCCAGTCGGAAATGAGTGCCGTGCCCTTTTCCGCTCTCATGTAGAACCGGGGCATGGCAATGAAGTTGTAGGTTCCCACTTCAATATACGCTTCCTGACCGCTTGTATAGCGGATGGTCATCTTGAAGCCGTCATCCACTTCCTTGTTGGTGATGTGGTCGAAATCACAGCGCACGGACTGCACGTCGTATCCGAAAATCATGCACGCCTGGTCAATGAGGTGCACGCCCCAGTCGTAGAGCATACCGCCCCCGTACTGCTTGATGCCGCGCCAGTCGGAGGGAATGCCCCGGCTGCCGTGGATGCGGGATTCCAGGTTGATAACCTTTCCGATTTCCCCGCTGTCGGCGATTTTCTTCATGGCAAGGCAGTCCACATCAAAACGGCGGTTCTGGTGTACGGAAAAGATCTTACCCGCCTTGTTCGCAGCAGCAATCATCCGTTCCAGGCTGTCCATGGACATCGTCACCGGCTTTTCGCTGATGACATTCTTGCCAGCCTCCAGCGCCGCAATGGCGATTTCCTCGTGAACGTCGTTGGGCGTTGCGATGGTGACAATTTCAATGGACGGATCCGCCAAGAGTGCCTCCCGGCTTTCGTATACTTTCACGCCGCGGGATGCCGCAAGGGCACGCTTCGCTTCGTCGATATCATAAATTCCTGCGAGACAGCAAACGTCGCTTTCCTGGAGGTGCTTGCAATGGAAGCCGGCACCCATTCCGCCGTAGCCGATGACAGCAGCATTCTTTTTCATAGTGATATTTCCTTTCCGTACCAGCCGATCCCCCGGATCCACCGGTTGTAAGTTATTTTGAGACAAGATTCCTCAGTTACTATTATACGAAAAACTCAGAGGATGTCAAGGGAAATATCAAAGTTTTCTCATGAAAAACGCCTTTTCGGAGGAACATCGAAAAAAGGGAGGCTTTTTTTGATGATTATTGGTAAAAACATCCTCATGTTTTTTCTCCCGAAAAGAAAAAAATCCCGCGACAATCGGAAGAGAAATGTGCAAAATTTCTTGACAGATCGCGAGAAAACTGCTATAATTAACGATAAGGGATATGCCCGTGCGCCCCTCTGTGCACAGAGAGAAACTGAAGCTGAGACGTTTCCGCAGAACGCATCCGGTACCACCCTTCCGAATAAAACGGTTGAATCGAATCAATAATGAAGTGAAAGCTCGGGTGGAACCGTGTGGAGTCCTCTCTGCACCCCGAACAGATTTGTTCTGTACCGCGGCTTTTTTCTTTTGGTACGAACAATCCTCCCCAATTTTTGAAACGGAGGTACTTCCCATGTTTGAAGTCAAAATTGCCGACAAAACCCTGCAGTTTGATGCCCCCATCACTGCCTACGACGCTGCCAGAGAAGCGGAACTAATTTCCCGCGAGGTGATTGCCTGCCGCATCAATGGCGCAACCGCTGACCTCACCACGCTTCTGGAAGCGGACGCTACTCTCGAACTTCTCACCTTTGCCGATGCAGACGGTGCTCACGTATTCCGCCACACCGCCTCCCATGTTCTGGCTGCCGCGGTGAAGAGACTGTTCCCCGAAGCAAAGCTCACCATCGGTCCTGCCATTGAAAACGGTTTTTACTATGACTTTGACTCCGACGTCGCCTTCACTCCCGAGGTGCTGGAGCAAATCGAAGGGGAAATGAAGAAGGTCATCAAGGAAAATGCCAAGATGGAACGCTTCACTCTGCCGAGAGCAGAAGCACTGGAACTCATGAAGGACGAGTTCTATAAGGTGGAGCTGATTCACGATCTCCCCGAGGATGCCGTGATCTCCTTCTACAAGATGGGTGACTTCACCGACCTCTGTGCTGGTCCTCACCTCTTCTCCACCGGTGCCATCAAGGCATTCAAGCTCACCAGCTGCACGGGTGCTTACTGGAGAGGCGACGCGAAAAACAAAATGCTGCAGAGAATCTACGGCACTGCATTCCCCCAGAAGGATCAGCTCAAGGAATATCTGGAACAGGTGGAAGAGGCCCGCAAGCGCGACCACAACAAGCTGGGTCGGGAGCTGGAAATCTTCACCACCGTGGATACCATCGGTCAGGGTCTGCCCATTCTTCTGCCGAAGGGCTCCCGCATCATCCAGACCCTCCAGAGATGGATCGAGGATGAAGAAGAGAAGCGCGGTTATCTCCTCACCAAGACTCCCCTCATGGCGAAGCGGGATCTGTACCGCATCTCCGGTCACTGGGATCACTACCGCGACGGGATGTTTATTCTGGGCGACCCCGATGACGAAACCAAGGAATGCTTCGCCCTCCGCCCCATGACCTGCCCCTTCCAGTATCAGGCATATCTGAACAAGAAGCGCTCCTACCGCGAACTCCCCATGCGGTTCGGTGAAACCTCCACCCTCTTCCGCAACGAGGATTCCGGCGAAATGCACGGTCTGATCCGCGTACGCCAGTTCACCATCTCCGAAGGTCATCTCGTACTCCGTCCCGATCAGCTGGAAGAAGAATTCAAGGGAAGTCGGAGGCCAAGCGGTCTTAGGAAGACAATGGACTAGAC